>CAZLPC010000498.1:0-404 GCA_964561305.1 uncultured Anaerolineae bacterium | reverse complement strand
ACGATGCCCTAGAGCAAGACCCCGATAACATAACAGCGCTGTTGTTGCGGGCCGAGATTTTCGAGCAAAATAACAACCATCGCGCTGCATTGGTAGATGCCACCCGCGTGATTGGGCGCGACCCTGACAATGCCCGCGCCTATGCCCTGCGCGGCAATTCTAACGCCAGTTTATTAGATTATGAAGCGGCCTTAAGCGACTTTGACCAGAGCCTTGCCCTAGACCCCGACCAGCCCAACGTGCATTTTCAGAAGGGGTTGGTGTTGGTGGCACAGGGCAATTTTGCGGCTGCCCGTACCGAGTTTGAGACCGCCCTTGCCCTAGACCCCAACTTCAGCCGCGCCCAAGTTAGCCTTGGCCAAGTGTTAGACCTGTTGGGCGATCCCCAAGCTGCTATCGAAGCC
>CAZLPC010000497.1:0-2725 GCA_964561305.1 uncultured Anaerolineae bacterium | reverse complement strand
ACGCGCCATCGGGACTGAAGCGGACAGTTTGCACCGTATCAAAATTTGTGAAGCCCATCGTTTCGGTTTGGAAGCGTTGGCTAAAGTCGCTGGTGTTATAAACGGTCACAACACCTGACTCGCTTTCGGTGACGGCCAGCAATGCCCCATCGGGGCTAATGTCTATGCCATCGAAACCCAAGAAGAAAGGACGGCTAGGAAGCGTAGCCAACACATCGCCATCGGGCAAACTTACAATAACGGTGTTAGATTCGCCGCCAATGGCTAACCAGTTGCCATCGGGCGACAGTGCTACTTGGGTGGGGCTGGCGGGCAGATCATTGAGTTCGGTCAAGAGCGTGCCATCACGCCCATAGAGACGGATGGTGGGGTTGTCTATGGTGAAACTATAGGGTTCGTTGCCTGTGCCAACTGCAACCACTTCGCCATCATCCCGAACATGCAGCGCTGTTACGCTCTCAAAACTCGTCAACTCTAAAAATACGGCGGTGGTGGTGGCGGTGTCCCAAATGCTCATTTGGGGGGTGTTGGTTTCGCTATAGCCAATTTCGATAAGGGCAGTGCCATCATCACTTAGCTGAATTTGTCCGTTGCGGCTTTCAAAGACATTGACGGCGCGAATGGTGGGCAGATTGAGATCGTAGCTGGTGAGTGGTTGCTCCCACGATTGCACAATCAACAGATTATTTGTGCCAAGTTCAAATTCATAAGCAGGGCGCACCAACCGATCTAGCTCGGTCAGATTGGCGGCATTGTCTGTGGTGATGACCGCCCGATTGGGGTCAAGCGTAGCCTCTAGTTTGGCAAGGCAACCGCCCAACGACGGATCGCCAGCAACGTCGGGGCACACATCATCAATATCGGGGATGGTGTCGCCGTCGCTATCGGGGCAGTCGAAGCCATTTGTGCCGGCCTGATCGGGGCATCGGTCATACAAATCTATGACACCATCGCCGTCGCGGTCGGGAGGGGTCACACCGTCGGGGCAGCCATAATTGCCAGCATTGCCGGGTTGGTCGGGGCACGCATCACTGCTATCGGGGATATGATCGCCGTCGGCATCAATATAACAACCATCGGGGCCATCACCAAATTCATAAGGGCACGCATCGCTGCTATCTGGTACACCATCAAAGTCGGCATCTGGTATAACACCTTCGGCGCACCCAGAATTTTCCGCTGTGCCGGGGTTATTTTCGTCTATACAGCTATCGGCCCAGTCGGGCACGCCGTCATTATCAATATCGTCGTTATAGTCTAAGGGACAGCCGTTGCGTTCGGGTACACCTGCTGAAAACGGACAACGATCGTTAACATCTAAAATGCCGTCTTGGTCGCCGTCGCGTGGAACATCTAGGGGGCAACCATAGTTTTGGAACACGCCGGGACGGTCGGGGCAGTTGTCATAGTTATCGGGCACGCCATCGCCGTCGGTATCGGGGCAGCCGCCATTTTCTGGCAAGCCAAAATCTTCGGGGCAACTGTCGGACACATCCGGAAAGCCGTCCCCATCGGTATCAGGCGGCACAACGCCTTCTGGACAGCCATAGTTATAATCTAGCCCAGCTTGATCAGGACAAGCATCATAAGCATCGGGAACACCATCCCCATCTCTATCGGTTTGGGTAGGGTCTTGGGCGTGGGCACTTGGAGCAATCAGCAACAGCAGCAAGGCAAGGGCAAACAATAGAAAGCGATATTTTTTCATTGAGAATGCGTTCTCCAGTATAGAGTAAATGGCAATGCAACCATTCATTTAACATACCCCAGAAGCTGCAAAAGCAAAAGCGCTAAGGCAAGCGCCCATGAAGCGTTACGCCTCCCCATTTCACGCGCAACATGGTCAGGACGGCATCGGTGGGTACTTCAAAAATCTGAAAGCCCGCAAAGGTCGCGCCTTCTACGCCATCGTCTAATTTATCTGAATAGAGCATGAAGGGGGCTTCTTTAAAAGTCCGGCCGCGATCATCAAGTAGCGTAAATTCAAGTTGCCACTCGCGGCAGGCCTGTTGCAGGCACAACACCTCTATATTAACCAACACCCACGCCGAGCCGACGGCGGGGCCATCGTTTAATACGCTATAGTTCATAATGCGTTGGGTACTGTTGCGGTCTACATAAGTGGCCCGCACATGGCCGTTTTCAAAGCGCATAAATGTGTTGGAAGCGACGGGCTTATCTTCACTGCCGAAGCCATCATTTAGCTCGTTTATCACTTGGTTGGTCTGTTGTTGTTGGGCAAGCGCGATAATGCCAACGCACGCCGCGCAAACCACACACACAAACACAACAAACGTCACCATTGCCACAATGCTTTGGGTAATGGTCTTAACAATGGTATTGAGACAGCCAAACATAAGGGACGCTCCCAGCACATCGGATTGCTTGTTTATACCATTACGCATCAAAGCACCTAACGTTGCAGCCTTTATAGCAGCTAGGAGCGTGGGCGTAGCAGGGTAGCAGTGGCCAAAAAGCCAGCAAGTGCTATCAGTAGGGCAGGGCGATGGCTTTGGGTGGGCACTTGCACCCAATCGGCTTGATAGACATTGCCGCTTTGGGTAGGCATAGGCAACAGATGCGGCTCGCGCCCAGTCGCCGACACCACTGCCAACCGCGAAAACTGGTGCAGATAAAGCACATATTGTCCAGATGGGTCTAGGCGTGGCTCCCATGCGTCAAACGTTAATATCCGCATGTTGTTGCCATCAAAGCCGATGCGTAT
>CAZLPC010000496.1:0-2727 GCA_964561305.1 uncultured Anaerolineae bacterium | reverse complement strand
ATTTGCCCCAATTGCTACAACTATTGCTAGACCGCCAATATATCCCGCATCCGCAAATTATGTTCAGCGCCTTCAGCAATGGCAGTTGCGACAAAGTGCCGATGCAAGTGGGCCAATTCGAGTCCGATAATCGGATGGATCAAAATCTTGAAAATATGATCCTTGGTGGCGGGTGCGATATACGCGAATCAGCAGAGCTAATGCTCTATGTGGCGGCTTATCACACCACAATTGATTGTTGGGAAAAGCGCCAAAAGCGCGGTTATCTGTTTGTCATCACCGATGAGATGGCCTATGAGCATGTCAAAAAAGATGAGGTATACGACATCTTTGGTGTAGAACTTGCCGACGATATTCCCCTTAGCGCAATTGTGGCCAAGGTGCAAGAGATGTATAACCTTTATGTAATTATCCCTGTTGGGGCATCGCATGGGGGTGATCCTAGGGTTTACCAATTCTACAAAGACTATGTTGGCGAGCAATACGTCATTCGGTTAGATGATCCCAGCGATGTTTCAGAAGTGATCGCGCTAACCATTGGCATTAGCGAAGGCACAATTGGACTAGATGATGGTATTGATCATCTGCGCCAAATTGGGGCCGATAACACTAGCGTTGATCATGTGGCGAAGGCGCTGTCTTCTCTGAAGCGTTAATAATCAAACAAGGAGTTTAATCTAATGGGCAGTGGTATATGGTCGGCCAGCACTTATAGCAGCCGTGTTGAAAAACGACGCGCCGCCGGCAAAGATGTTTTTGAATATAGCGCCGCCGCAAAAAGCAGTGGCAACCTGCGCGTTCACCAAACTCTTGATCCCTATGGGTTGCAAGTGCGCGAAAGCCGCGACAGCGCCGAACACCCCGCGTCTAACTCTATCATCATTGCATTAGACGAAACAGGATCAATGAACCGTGTCATTCGGGGGATTCATGGCGATTTGCCTCAACTTTTTCATTTGCTGTTGGGGCGCAAGTACATTCCACACCCCCAAATACTATTTGCGGGCTTTGGCGATGCGGTGTCGGATCAAGTGCCTTTGCAAGTTGGCCAATTTGAGTCCGACAATCGGATGGATGAAAACCTAGAAAACATCATCCTAGAAGGCAACGGTGGGCCCTATGGCATGGAATCTTACGAGTTGATGATGTTTGTGGCAGCCAGACACACCGCCATAGATTGTTTTGAGAAGCGCGGTCGCAAGGGGTATCTGTTCATGATTGGGGATGAAATGGCCTATCCCGGCGTGAAAAGCGCAGAGGTGCAACAGTTGTTGGGCTATAGCCCCCAAACGAATATCCCGCTTGCCCAAATTATCGCCGAAGTACAAGAAAAATATCACTTCTACTTCATCATCCCCGCAGGCGCATCGGGCGGCAAAGACCCCAAGATTTTGACCTATTGGCAAGATTTGTTGGGCGCTCAATACGTCATTCGCCTAGAAAATCCTGATGATGTGTCAGAGACCATTGGGCTAGCCATTGGACTTAATGAAGGCACTATTGGGCTGGATGATGGCGCACAACACCTAGCAGAACTAGGTGCAAATTCGGAAGCTATCGAACAGATTAAAAGCGCGTTGTCGGTGTTGCCCTCGCCTAGCATCAGCAGTGGCAACCTCAGCAATCTTAATCCACCTCGTGATGATGAAGATCGCACCCGTCGCCTATAAAACCAATTGGCGGGATGCTTAAGCATCTCGCCAGCTAGAATTTAATCATGCCACAACACGCCATTATTACAGTAGATTTAGGCTTTGGTGATGCCGGTAAGGGCAGCATCGTAGATTTTTTGACGCGCCACACCCGCGCCCACACGGTTATACGCTTTAATGGCGGCAGTCAAGCCGCGCACAACGTTGTCACACCCGATGGCCGCCATCACACCTTCGCCCAATTTGGTAGCGGGACATTGGTAGACGGCGTGAACACCTATCTCTCGCGCTATATGCTAATTGATCCCTATGCCATGTTTAACGAGGCCAATCATTTAGAAGAGCTAGGCGCGGGATATGTATTTTATCGCTTGTTTGTGGATCAGCGGGCGCGGGTCATTTCACCCTATCAACAGATCGCCAATCGCCTAAAGGAGTTGGCACGCGGGGAGGATCGGCATGGCAGTTGTGGCGTGGGCATTGGTGAAACGGTTGCCGATGCGCTCGCACATCCTGAATATGCAATTTTGGCAGGCGACATGTCCGATCCCACTGTTACGCGCCGAAAATTACGCCAACTGCGTGACTTAAAGCACGCCGAGTTGGCCGATATTTTGCCAGTCGTGCGCGATCATCCCTACGCTCAAAGAGACTTGGACACGCTTAATATGCCCGACATTATCGAAGTGGCGGCTGAAAATTATGCCTATTTAGCGCGGCAAATTCATCTGGTAGATGAAAGCTATTGGCAAGCGTTATTGCAGCAAGATGGAACCGTTATTTTTGAAGGGGCCCAAGGGGTGTTATTGGATGAAAACTATGGTTTTCATCCTTACACCACATGGAGCAATACCACCACCACCAATGCACTAACATTGTTGGATGAAGCAGGCTATAGTGGCGAAGTGACGCGCTTGGGGGTTGTCCGCAGCTATGCTACCCGTCATGGCGCAGGGCCTTTCGTTACAGAGGATCAATCGCTAGTGCCATATCTGCCCGAAGCCCACAACGACACCGGGCAATGGCAAGGCGCGTTTAGGGTTGGTTATTTCGACACCGTAGCAACCCGTTATGC
>CAZLPC010000495.1:844-2731 GCA_964561305.1 uncultured Anaerolineae bacterium | reverse complement strand
CATATAAAGCCAGTTGGCCCGCTTCAAACGGAAACAACGCCCCTTGATCCTTGGTCAACACTGTATCGGCATTCAACAATTCGCGCCACACGGCATCCCCATACCGAAAAACACGCATATAACGCTGGCCAAAACCTTGAAAAGCGCCACGCCCCTGTGTGCCCCACAAAGCCACCCGCCCTCGTTCTGCGTCTATATGAATGTCGGCAGGAACGGCGGTGGATAGATCATGGTTGCTGCTAGGGGCCGCCCCCCCTAGCCAGATATGAAGCGTGGTCGGGCGGCCTTCAAATGCAATGCTGCCGATGATCGTGCCATCGTCGGCGACGCGCAAGCGATGGAATGCGTTAGGAATGGCGAGCGTGGTTTGGGGGGTGGCCAGTTGATCGGTGGCAAACAAGCTTATCTGGTGCTGGCCCGCCACTACCAAAATTTGGCCGCGTGGAGAAAGCGCCAGCCGATAGACCTCGTGTTCTGTCGTCACGTCGTGGCGTGTCCCCGATGCTATGTGCAGGGCCACAACACGGTTGCCGCGTGCAAAGGCCGCCCAACGCCCATCTTGGCTAAGATAAAGGGCCGGCGGGCGGGCGGCCCAGCTATGTTCGTGCGGATTGCTCATCAATTAGGCCGCCTTATTCTAGCTCTGGCCCAGTGGGTGAAAGACACCAAAACACTTGTTGGTAGGCTATGCCTGCGAGCTTTGCCCGCATCAACTCTATCACATAGGGGCTTTTGTATCGAATAAAATTACCTTCTGGGCCAGTAAAGGCTTTGGCGGCCTCGATAACTTTTTTGACGTTGGGATCTTCGACATCGCCGGTCTGCAACGAAATCTCGTTGAGGGCCTTCAGAAAGCTGTCTAAGCGCCCTAGGTCTATAAGGCTAATGTTCACTTGAATAGCCAACAGCACCAGTTCTTTGGCTTCGCCACCGAGATGCTGGCCAATGCGTGCGAGCATTTCTGGCGATTCGTTTAGCATCACGTCGCGTTCGGCTTGCTGAAGCGCCTTGGTGGTTTCGATAAGGGCCGCCACTTTGCCATTGCTTTTATCGCTGGTCACTTTGGGCACTTCTAACAGCGCATTAAAAAAGTCGTCAATCCGAATCGAATTCAGTTTGTTTACGCCCCGTTCATCAGGGTTAACATAGGCCACCACAGCCTGTTGGAAGCTGTTTGTGCCTTCGACATTAGCGGCATTTGTTTTCCAGCTATCAGAGGTGTGGGCATAGCCGTCATAAACAGCCTTAAAAATATGCCATTGCTTTTCAGTGAAGGTGTATTCTGGGCTGCCATCAAGGGTGTGCTTTTCAGTTTTGGTATGCGAGTATTGGTCGTGTGAGCCACCTTCATAGTTATAGGCCCGATACTCGGTTTTATAGCGCTCAAAGTTGTCTTTGTCCTGATCACCGCTTACTTCTCCCCGATTCACTTCGTGACGGTCGGCGGCGTGTTGAACTTCGTGGCGCAACGTCTCTTCGATAGCGGCGCGGCCTTGCTCGCGTGGTTTCATTACTACAATAAGTTTGTCGATGTTGGTGGCAAAGCCCAGCATACCAGAATCACGAAAAATGACATTGGTATTGTTGTTGATATCTGAAGCCTCATAGGTGGTGGCAGCACCCAACAAATGCCCTGTGCCACTATATGGATCTGGAAAATAGGCTATCTCGTCAGGCTTGCCAGCAGCAGTGGCGCGGGCGGTGCTGTCTCCGGTTGGGCTTAACACAAAAAACTTGTGCCGCCCGGTCAATATCCACTCGCAAGCATTTTTTAGGCGCAGATCAGCATTTTGCTTAAAGCCCTCGTCCAAAATGGTCTTCACAAACTCGCGGTCTTTGTCGTGTTCCTCGTGGGCAATCACGCCCACCGTCTCTTTATAGCCGTCT
>CAZLPC010000495.1:0-834 GCA_964561305.1 uncultured Anaerolineae bacterium | reverse complement strand
CCAAGTTCCACGGTGACGGGATTTTGTCATAGTCTTCTTGCGATACCACAGTTCGATTAAAGCGATTATTAGCGAGACTGATCAGGTCGTTCAAAGCCACCACCGTTGCGCGTTTGCCGATATCGGTAGTCAGGTCTTTGTTGGCATAATAGGCCGTTAGCGCCGTCTCGATCTGCTTCAGAAATGCCACTTCATCGGCGACTGTGCCATAGTCCTTAGCCCAATCACTCAACGATATTAGGCGTTGCACCACGCCCCCCGTCTGCCCCGCCGTCCCCACCCGATTAAACCTATCCTGATTTTGAGATGGGTTCTGCAAGGTTTGGGTGGCCCGATGCAAGGCACTACCCGCCACTGGTTGCAAATCACCGACTTGGCGCTGTAGCAACTGCCCCACTGCCCGATTGCCAACGGTGCGTTGCAACCGCAACATGTCTTGGCTAGAAAATCGGCGCGACCGACGGCGCAGCAGTTGTGCCCCAAGCGATGGCACAGCATGTTCTGGGTCTTGCGATTCAGCAGCAAAAGAATCAGCCGATTGTGGTGTTGGGGTATTGGAGGTTTGCTGGCCAGATTTCATAAGCCGAGTCCTTAATATTGATGCAAGATGAATCTAATGAACAATGCATCAAAAAATAATTTATTACTGTCACACCTCTACTATAGTCGTTTTTATGTATCAGTTCAAGCCACCCACGTTTTGGGGCATTTCAGATTGTGGGCAAGGTCACGTGACCGTCCGTAGGGGCGGCCCGATGCGATCAAACCGATGATTGGCACGGGGATGTGTAGATACTGTCTTGAATGTCAAGCAGCAATAGCAACTTGGCGTTC
>CAZLPC010000494.1:0-2738 GCA_964561305.1 uncultured Anaerolineae bacterium | reverse complement strand
TTGGTCCTTCTTGGGCGATACCGTTTTGCGGAAGCCCTGCCGAATTGGAAGCTGTCGCGGTTAGCATGGGGGCGACGATGGTCGCGGCTAAAAGCACGATTGCTCCGATAGCCAAAACAGCACGTAACTTCACGGATAAATTCCTTTCCTGTCAACACATGACGTTTTTTGTCTTGTTTTTGGTCGTTTACCAAAGTTTAAATTGCCGTAAGAGTGTAACAGTCTCTTAGGGCATAGCCAAGAGTAAAATGTTTATGCTACTTCGTCCAGAACGCCAAACCCACGCTATCCTGACACAGCACCCAATCAGTTGTGGAATTAAACCAAAAGCCCCTTTAGTTCGGCAAAAAACTACTACTTTAGCAATTTTGATTGCTATTTTTAGGTATCGAGTGCAATTGGCGCTAAGTGTGGGTTTTGCTGGGCCAACGCCTGATACTCTGAAAGCACTTTGCGATAATCTTTAGAGCCGTAGCGCATAAAAACCTCTGCCACAAGATTAATTCCCTTGCGATACGGGCTAAGTTGAAGGTCTTTTAGCAAAATATCGAGATATTGTTGATAACGGGTGTTAATTGCCACCGACCGTGATGGCTCATAATGAATATGATCGCGCTTCCACTGGCGCACATGCTCAATACTCGCCTCCATCTGGGTCACACTTGGCAAATGCATATAACCATCTAGCAACGCACACAACCAAACAACACCCACTTCCACCGATGGAATATGCAAAAACCCATGATTGAACCCGGCAAACCCAAGATTAGGAATACGTGGGTGGATAAGATGCCGATAAAGCTGCACGCCGTCGTTTTCGCGTTCTAGTAGCTCGCGGTAGGTGTCTGGCAAATAGGGAAAACTAGGGGTTTTTGAGCCAAGTGACAGCACTACAATATCACTGGGCACTATTTTTTCGTCTGACAACAGCAACCCATCTTCGGTAAAGCCCAACACAGGGCTATGATGGGGCGTGATCTTGCCTTCGGCAACATAGCGATAGTAATGATCCGGAGCCAGCGCCACTGCCGAGCGTAAATCGGGCAATAAACGATGATTGGGCTTCAATACCGCCAAGCGCTGCTGTGCTTCCGGGCCTTTACCCCTAAATTGCACGCGGGCTTGTAGCCAAAAAACCTGTTCTATGATGCGCCAAAAACCATTCACCACAAATTTAAGTTGTTTATGTAAAAACTGCTCTGGACGGGTTGGGTGAGCCCAACTGGTCATCATCACTGAGCCAACACGGGCAAAAAACGGAATAGTAAAATGTAATCCCAAAACATATTTAGGAAGTATCCAACGTGTCTGCCGAAAAACATGATGCACTTCTGCGCCATGCTCGGCTGCAAAGGTCGCCATGTCGAGGGCGCTTTTGCCAAAACCCACCACCACTACGCGCTTACCTCTAAATATTTCAAGGTCTTTCACATCGCGCTCACTCAACACTTGCCCCTTAAAGCGTGCTTGATCGGGCAGTTGGGGGAAGTATTTGCCTTCGGTATATTGGCCAGATGCAACGACAACATAATCAAATGCCTGTTGCTCTATACCTTCGGCATGACGAATATCAAGTTGCCAACCACCGTCTGTTTCGTGCATAGCCACTACTTCATGAGCAAGGCGCACATCAAGCCGCAAGGCGACTATAGCTTCTTGCATATAACGTAAAATTTGTGCGGCGGTTGGATGCAAATCCGGCTTAAATGGCCACGGAAAATCCGCCATGCCATATTCGCGCCATGTGTTTTGCAAGCGCACCTCTGGATAGGCCACCGCCCAAACGCCCCCTATTTTTTCGCTTTTCTCAAAAATAGTTACAGTATGGCCATTTTTTTGCAGAATATTCGCCGCTGCAAGGCCAGAAATTCCCCCACCAATAACAGCAATTTGCTTGCCCATATACCAATTACCTTTCTTCACCATTTCCTATAACATACTAGCCTCTCCATTGATTATATAGTATTGGGCGATGGTTCATTACAAAACACAAAAAAGTTGCCAATCACTATTTTTTTAGTGTCATTGACAACATTTGTATGCGGTTGATGGTGGGGGCGATTGAATGATAGATGTGCTGCTAACGGCTGATGTCGCGGCGCTCGAAAGCCATTACCGATAGGCCATATAAGACCATCACTGCTGCACATAGCGCCACTATATCTAGCACTTCCCAACGATTCTTCATGATCTCAATAGCATTGTAATAATCAAAAACTGTCAGGGCCTGCAAAGGCTTGATGGTGTCGTTCATGTTACCTAGATTGTAGAGTAGATAGCTACCGACCATATAAGTGGCAGCGATGCCACCCCCCCAGCGCCGATTCAAAGGTAATGCCGCCGAACAAAGATAAGCCACCCCTGCAATGACCATCACGGGCAAAAACAATCCATAGGTTGCTGCCGCTAGCTTCCAGATGCTGATATCCATTTCTGGAATAAGCACTATGGACAGTATCAATGCGGCAAAGAGACCCGTCAAAATACCAAGCAATATCACACCTGTGGCCAAGAATTTCTCGGTCAAAATTTGCCAACGCGGAATAGGTAATGTGGCCAGCGTGTCAATCGTTTGGTTACGCTCTTCGCCTGTAATAGAGTTGAGACCTTGTAGCACAGCGAAAATGCCCAAAATAAGCGGCATATACGAGAAAAGCTGCACATTCAGATAGTTGGCTACATCAGAAATATCTTCGATACCCTCGAAAAAATCTAACATTGCCGATGGAAAGCCTGTT
>CAZLPC010000493.1:537-2739 GCA_964561305.1 uncultured Anaerolineae bacterium | reverse complement strand
GGACATGGTATCTGTTGGCTCAACATCCTGATGTAGAAGCCAAGCTCATCGAAGAAGTGGATCGCGTGTTGGGTGGTCGGCCCGCCACCGCCGCCGACCTGCCCAACCTGCCCTACACCGATCAAGTGATTAAAGAAGCGATGCGGATCTATCCGGCGGTGTGGTTGTTTGGGCGCGATGCCGCCGAAGCGACAGAAGTAAGCGGCTATGCCGTCCCGAAAAATGGGCTAATCTTCATTTCGCCCTATGCCGTCCACCGCAACCCGGCCTATTTTCCTGATCCCGAACGCTTTGATCCGGACCGCTTTTCACCAGAACGCGCCAAAGACCTGCCCGAATATGCGTTTATTCCATTTGGGGGCGGCCCCCACATTTGCATTGGATGGCGCTTGGCAGTGCTAGAGGCGCAGCTGATTGTGCCGACCTTGCTGCAACATTATCGCTTTGAGCTGGCCACCGACGCACCCATCCAGCCCGTGTCGAAGACCACGCTCACGCCTCAAAACGGCTTGCCCATGCGGGCCGTGCCGCGCTAACTATGCGCTTTCATGGCGGCGGCTCGCTAGGGGAACGCTGTTTTTGCTAATCAGTGGCTATGGGCCCCCAACCGCACATAGTCCGCCCGAAAATGCCACAAGCTAGCAAGCGGCAGTTTTTTCGGCACGCCGCATCAACAAAGTGCTGATAGAGAATTTGCCGAGCGCGGAGAACTGATCCGATACCACCATCCTATCTTAGCTAGAATGCAGAAACTTTACCATGTGTGGCTATAACTTTCGAGGAGTGGTCAGATAACTAGCAATGTTGGAACATTGGGTAATTAACAGCACTGGGCAAAAACCCGAGATAAAGTGAATATATACAGGACTAACACATGAACCTGATTGCTTGTCGCACACTGTCTGGCGGCGAAAAATTGATCCCCGCCGACCAACTGGTTTTCCGTCCCTCAGTTTATGGCTTGGTGCTGCACAACAACGCCCTGTTGTTGGCCCAATCGAAGCATACCGGCCGCTATTTATTGCCGGGCGGCGGCATCGAAAAAGGCGAGGCCATTGAAGCGGCACTGATGCGCGAGGTCTATGAAGAAACTGGCATCACCATTGCAGTGCAGCGCCTTTTGCATGTCGAGACATTTATGGTGTATCATGACGTATTAGACGTGGCTAACCACGCTTTTTTGTTCTTTTACTGCTGCGTACCACTCTCCATAGACATCACTACCGCCCATAATCCGTCCAGCGACGACGCAATTCTGCCGCGTTGGATCGCTCGTGATACGCTTTCCGCCGACACCTTCCAATCGCAAGGCGATATCATTCTAGAATTGCTCGACACAATCGCTTAACCGCTATAATTTGTACAAGAATCTGAGATGCTATGGCTCATATCGGCTGGATCTGGCGCGAAACCCACTATCATCAATTCGAGATCGGCACATTGAAAGATGGATCGAGATAAAGTGCGAAAAAGTCAATCAAACGCGCTTGGTAGGCGGCGCTATCATCTACCCATGTCTCGCCATGCGTGGCCCCACCGATTATCCATAGTTGGGCGTTATCGCCCGCGACTTCTTGATATTCAATCGCAAAGGGACGATCCAAGTCCGCCCCACCCCCCGCAAACATGATCGGGCGCGGCGCGATGGCGGGCAGAATGGACTTGACCGACTGTGGAAGCGGCACATCTAAGCGCAACGCCATCCATCGCTCAGAGAGCCAAATGAAGGGATAGGCCACCACATGGGCAGGACTACCCCACTCGATGGGCAACATATCGCTGGCGCGGGCATGAGGCGTGCCATCTACCCACAGCGCCTCGATAGCGGTGTTGTCGGCAGCAGTCCGCAACGCAATCTGCCCCCCCAACGAGAAGCCAAATATGCCGATATGTTGGGTGTCTGTCTCATTCTGAAGCCACTCTACTACGGCGTTGATGTCGTCTACATCTTCCCAGCCCCACGAACGATGTGGGGCGGTGCTTTCGCCGTGGCCGGGCAGATCGAGCATAAACACGCCAAAGCCTGCTTGCGCCAACCACTTGGCCGGTGTAGCAATCGAGAGCCGATTCGTGCTGTTGCCGTGTATGGTAATCACCACCCGGCCAGCACGCATGTCGTGATCGGCGGTGTTTTGGGGCGGAATATACCACGCGGCCAGCTTTACACCATCGCTGCTATCCAGTGTGACGCTTTCATATTCC
>CAZLPC010000493.1:0-527 GCA_964561305.1 uncultured Anaerolineae bacterium | reverse complement strand
ATTCCAGTCCCCAATCGGCGGGTGTTTCGCAACACACCTCACTATTGACGGTATCAATGTTGCTTTCCGTATAATCGTAGGCTACAAAGCAAAACACTATCAAAAAGATAACCACACAGATGGCGATGATCAACCGCACCCACTTCAACACGCCCCGCGAGATGAGCTTTTTCAGCATTATTGTTTTGTCCATTATCACTTGGCAATTGTGCCGATTATAACGCTTTCTGAGAGATGTTGAAAGCATCGCCCATCCGATAACGGCGGCTGCAAAACGGCAGAATGTGTCTGCGCCGATGTCAATGCTGACACCACAATGGCGCGGCCGTGCGGCTTCTATGGGCCGTAATCAAACTGTAATATCTTGGCAAGAGTTTTGCAACAACTCTTGGCTATGCTCCTTTGTGTACTGTGTTTACCCTATCTATCTCTTAATAAGGAGCAAGCATGTTTAAACGTACACTGATTTGTACCCTCATCGCTGTTTTGATGGTCGGCCTTATCCCCGCCACCACCAATGCCCAAGA
>CAZLPC010000492.1:0-2740 GCA_964561305.1 uncultured Anaerolineae bacterium | reverse complement strand
GCGCAATTTGAATGGTTGGCCGGCTTCGTCCAAGATCACTTCGCCACGATTTTGGACATAGCGAATGCTGCCATCTGGCAAGACAACCCGCGACTCCACGTCATAGGGTGTGCCTGCAAGCGCTTCGTTCACGGCATTTTGGAGGATTGCACGCTCTTCAGGATGAATAAACGACACCCAATTCTCGTAAGAGGGGTTTATTGTGCCCGGCTCTAGCCCATTAACGCGATAAATCTCATCCGACCAATACAATTCACCTGTGCGGACATTCCATTCCCAGTTGCCCATGCGCCCAATGGCTTGGGCCTCGTTCAAGAGTGTATAGGTATCGCGCAGTTTGGCTTGTTGTTGTTGACGCTCAATCGTTGCCCCCAGATTGTTCACCGCCGATTGTAGGGCATCAATTTCGGTTTGTGTCCAGACCCGTTGGCCCGTACATTCATCAAAGCCAATCAGACCCCACCACGTATTATTGGCCCAAATTGGCATCACCAAGACTGACTGAATCCCCTGCGCGTCTATCACCGCACGCCCCATGCTATCGGGCGGAAAATCGTCGGCAAAACTATAGATGCCTTTACGCTGGGCGACATTCTCTAACCAAGTCGGGAAGATTTCGCCCATCGGGAAGCCTTGCAAGTCGGGGTTGTCAATTTCAGGCTTAATGCCTTCGGCCACCCACTCATAACGCTGACTGACCAGCACCACACCCTCTGGGCTGTCGGCGTGGCGTTGGAAGATGTAGCTACGGCTGGCTTGGGTAGCTTCGCCCAAGTGGCCAAAACCGACTCAATTGCATCCTGCCAATTATCGTTTGCCAATAGTTGTTCAGAGCCAAAGGCCACCGCACTTAGAATTGCTTCGCTGGATTGAATTTGCTCGAGAAGGCGCTTTTGCTGTTCGAGGGCCATCAGTTGAGCAACTTGTGGGCTAATGACGTTGGTCATGGCTTCGATAATGGTGCGCTCGATCAGGCTAAAGTCGTGCATGGTGTCAAACCAACTAATCGTCAATACACCCAACAGCGCCGATTGCCGCTTCAACGGTACATAAAGCTGGCTTCGGATGCCATAATGGATGCAAATCTGTCGTGTATCTGCGTCCATAATGGTGTCGGTGGCCACATTTTCAATGACAACGGGCGTTTTGGCATCAGCCCACCAGCGCCGCGCCGCCTCATCATCAGCAGGATAGCCCGTCCCCAACATCGCCGACACATCATTATGGCTGTCTACAATGCCCACAACTTCCAACCTTGAGGGCTGGCCGTGGCGCAATAACGTTAGCGTCACCGAAAAATGCTGTGTCGTAGAGAACGTCAAAGATAACAACGCTGCCACATCTTGATAGCTGCTGGCACTGGCAATGAGCCGCGAGAGATCGTACAAAGCGCGGGTGGCTTGTTGGTTTAGCTCTAGTTGCTCGATCAAAGCGCCGCGCTCGATCACGGCGTTTTGTAGGGCACTGTCACGAGAAGCTAGCTCGGCATTGATGCGGCGTTGTTGTTCTAGAGCCACCTGTTGGGCAAGCTGGGGGCTAACAATGCCCGGCAATGCTTCTAATAAAGACAGTTCGGCATCGGTAAAGGCGTGCGACTCATCGAACCAACTAATTTGAATCACACCCAACACTTGCCCCGCGTGCCGAATGGGGACAAATATCACGCTTTGCACACCCAAAGCAATGTTGAAGGCGCGGGTGGCTTCGTCCAGTTGCGGATCAGTGGCGACATCGGGGACAATCACATTGCCCTCGGACCCACGCCAAACATCAATGGACGGAAAATCGGCAACCACACCACGCCAACCCACTGGCACAACGCTTTTCCCCTGTGCGTCATTAATGGCCACCAGCTCTAGCTCTTCAATGCCATTGTCATAGCGAAAGAGCGTAACTGCCACCGAAATACGGTGCGCTCGTTTGAAGGCATTAAACACCACTTCGCTCACGCTTTGATAAGAGTCGGCGCGGCTAATTTGGCGCGTCACATCAAACAAGGCTTTGGCGTTGCTGTCGCTATAGGCCAATTGCTTAATGAGGCCTACTTGGGCTTCTAATGACACCAATTGGGCAATGGCAGGGCTGGCTACACTGGTCAAAATATCTACAATCGCTCGTTCAATGGCATTAAGGGCATGGGGTTCTTGAAACCAATTAATTTGGATAACGCCTACCACAATATCGCGCTGACGAATGGGCACAACGACCATCGTTTTTACGCCCAGTGTACGGTTAAAAGCACGCGCCATTTGGTCAAGTTGGCGATCGTTATCAAGGTCTTCAATCAAAATTACATTTTCAGATGCCATCCACATATCAGACATGGGGTAAGCATTGGTAGCATAGCGTGTGCCCACTGGTACATGTGACTCGCTAGCACCGTCATACACCGCCACCAGCTCTATTTGGGTGTCATCATCGCGCAATATCCCCAGCATCACCCCCAACGGTTGCTCGCCAGCAAACGTGTTGCCTAGCACCAGCGCCATATCTTGATAAGAAGCCGCAGCATTAATTTGGCGCGTCACCTCAAACAAGGCTTTGTTAATACGCTCGCTGGCTTGCAAGGCTTCTTGAAAGCGGTGTTGCTCGGTAATATCCGACACCACTCCAATCACCATTTCTACCTCGCCATTGGCGTTTAGCATCGGCATGTATTGGGATGTCAGCACGCGATCATTTAACGGAATAACCAAAGAAGGGTTCTGCCCGTTGGCGGCTTGTTCAAGAGCATCAAAAG
>CAZLPC010000491.1:0-2755 GCA_964561305.1 uncultured Anaerolineae bacterium | reverse complement strand
TGATGCTATTGAAGGGCTAGAGGCGGTTGATAAGGTGATCAACATTGATCAAAGCCCCATTGGGCGCACACCGCGCTCTAATCCAGCTACCTATACCAAAATGTTCGACGACATCCGTAAGTTGTTCGCTGAAATGACTGAAAGCAAGATTCGCGGCTACGATCAGGGGCGTTTTTCGTTTAATGTAAAGGGTGGGCGCTGCGAGAATTGCCAAGGCCAAGGCCTTATCCGCATCGAAATGCAGTTCTTGTCCGACATTTATGTGGATTGTGATGTGTGTCATGGCACGCGCTATAACCGCGAGACGTTGCAAGTGAAATATAAAGGCCGCAGCATCGCTGATGTGCTGAATATGACTGTCACTGAAGCGATGGAACTGTTCGAGAACATCCCTAACATTCGGCGGCGGCTAGAAACATTGGATGCAGTGGGCTTGGGTTATATCCGTGTGGGGCAATCAGCTACCACGCTATCGGGTGGCGAGGCCCAGCGCATTAAACTAAGCCGCGAACTTTCGAAGCGCAGCACCGAGCAAACCTTATATGTATTGGACGAACCCAGCACCGGCCTTCATGCCGCCGACGTGGAACGCCTTATTCAGGTGTTGCAAGAATTGGTGGATAAAGGTAGCACTGTGTTGATCATTGAACACAATCCCGACATTATTAAAGTGGCCGACTGGCTGATTGATATGGGGCCCGAAGGCGGGGATGATGGTGGTACAGTGGTCGCAATGGGCACACCCGAAGACATTGTATTGTGCGAGCAAAGCTACACTGGCCGCTATATCGCCGAATATTTGCGCGGCGAGAAATAAAAACTGTGGCCGGCTTGGGCCGCCCATTCTTCAAATTAAGTTCGCTTCCATGCAACATGGTAGAGATCAAAGCGCCGATCCTTCAAATTTTGCACCGTGCCAGAATTACGGCTGATGATCAGTTGGTCGAGCCGCAGGTCTGCAACAACGACGCTTTCTGTATTGGCCTCGGCCAGCGCAGCAATGCCATCGCGTGCAAATGGAAAGTCGCATGGTGTAAAAATGCCACTTTGGGCATAATGCACGTCCATATTTTCAACATCGGGCAAGTTACCTACAATACCTGCTGTCACGACATAAATTTGGTTTTCGATGGCGCGTGCTTGGCAACAATAGCGCACGCGCCAATAGCCTTGTCGCTCATCGGTACAAAATGGCACAAACAATATCTTTGCGCCCTGATCAGTCAGGTGGCGGGCTGGCTCCGGAAATTCCGAATCGTAACAAATTAACACTCCAATGGGCCCACAATCGGTATGAATGGCCTTTAGGCTATCGCCCCCTTTTATATTCCACCAATAGCTCTCGTTTGGTGTGGGGTGCAACTTGGCTTGTACATGCACTTGCCCATCGCGCAAGAAGACATAAGCATGATTTTGAATATCGCCATTTTCTATCCGCGTAGGGTGCGATCCGCCTATGATGTTGATATTGTAGGACACTGAGAGATTTTGCATTAGCGCAACATAATCGCTGGTATATTCGGTAATTCTCTCCATAGATTTTTGAGGGGAAAGGCGCTCGGTATCTATCGAAAGCAGGGGAATGGTGAATAATTCTGGAAACACCACAAAATCGGCCCGATACCCCGATGCCACATCTACAAAATACTCGACCTGTTTGGCAAAGTCCTCAAACGACGACACTTTGCGAACCTGATATTGTACTGAAGCAATACGAACCGATTTTGGGGTTATAGTGCGGTGGCCAATGGGTCGGTGGTCGTCGTGATCGAGCGCAGGATTGCGCCACAGCATGTGGGTAGCATAGCCCAACGACTCGGTATCGCCCGGTAGATAGTTGGGTAGAAAGCCAATGACTTCAAATCCGCTTCGCAAGTGAAAATTAACCACGGGGTCTTTAACATTGCCAGCTTGTACTTGCTCCAGATAGATTTCGGGCGAGCCAAATTGTTTTAGTCGGCGGGCAAAGTTGGGCATTCTTCCACCAAAAACAATGCCCTTCAGCCCATATTCTCGGCAAAGATTCTTCCGCGCATTATAGAGACGTTCGCCAATCCGCAAGCGCCGATAGCGCTCATCTACACAAACTTCCATCCCATACAAATAATCCCCATCAGGATCATGGCGTGCAGCATAGCCAAGCCCCGTAATTTGTTGCCATGTGTGAGGCTTTAGGGCGATTTCACCGGCAATAATAAAGGTGGCACAGTGTCCCACCACTTCGCCATTGTATTCGGCTACAAATTGACCTTCAGGAAAATTTGAAAGCTGTCCCAAAATCATTTCTTCATTTGAAGCCTGCTCAAGGCCATAGGTTTTGACACTGAGGGCCACAATCGCAGGAATATCGCTATGTTGGGCCACGCGCACAATGAGCTTGATTTTTTCGGCTTTGGCCGAGTATTTGTTCGACATTACTTCTCCGTTTGGTTAGGTGGGCAAAAGAATAACACTGGATTTCATCTTTATTGTGATGAAGCCACATGAACATGATTGTAAGTTGCGTATTGAACGCAAGTATTATCCAACAATAGTTGTTGATGTAGGGCTTTTTTATCCAACAAATGCGTTGTAAAACGCAAGACAAGACCTTATCAACAATTATACACGCGCTTCAAAGGCGGCTTAAGACAACCTTAAAACGTGGGAATATATTATTGAGGTGTACTCTAACACCTAAATATTTATCTAGTGAAAAGTAGAACTATCACCTAGCCTGTGGTACAAAATACCGTATGTTTTTGTAGACGTTGCA
>CAZLPC010000490.1:0-2755 GCA_964561305.1 uncultured Anaerolineae bacterium | reverse complement strand
CGTGGAGGGTAAAGACGACACCTATTGGTATGCGCCGATTATGGCCGATGCTGAAGCTGGCTTTGGCGGCCCGTTGCATTCTTACGAATTGATGAAATCTATGATTGAAGCGGGTGTGTCGGGCGTACACTACGAAGACCAACTGGCCGCCGAGAAAAAATGCGGACATTTGGGCGGCAAGGTGCTTATCCCCACGTCTCAGTTTATCCGTACCCTGACCGGGGCCCGCTTGGCTGCCGATGTGTTAGGTGTGCCAACGGTTTTGGTGGCTCGCACCGATGCCGATAGCGCCACATTACTCACCAGCGATATTGATCCTTATGATCATGAGTTTATCCGTGGGGGCCGCACCATTGAAGGCTACTTCCATGTGAATGCTGGTATGGAGGCCGCCGTTTCTCGCAGCCTTGCCTATGCGCCTTATGCTGACTTGCTGTGGTTCGAGACATCAAAACCCGACCTAGATGAAGCCCGCGAGTTTGCCGAAGCCATTCATGCCCAATATCCCGACAAAATGCTGGCTTATAACTGCTCACCATCGTTCAATTGGAAGCGCCACCTAGACGATGCAACCATTGCCAAATTCCAAACTGAACTTGGCGCGATGGGCTACAAATATCAGTTCATCACCCTAGCGGGCTGGCACACCGTCAACTACTACACCTTTAACCTTGCCCAACAATATGTGCAAAACGGCATGAGTGCTTATGTTGAATTGCAAGAAGATGAATTTGCCGCCCAAAGTACTGGCTATACGGCCACCAAGCACCAACGCGAATCGGGAACAGGCTATTTTGATCAGGTCTTGATGACGATCACAGGGGGTGGTGCTTCGACCGCAGCCCTCGTTAACTCTACCGAGTCGCAGCAATTCCATTAACCGTACAAGTTTGCTGCCCCGCCCACTTGCCCATTTTTCAACTTAAGGATGCACTCTAGCAGGTGGGTTGGGGGCACTCCTTCCCTCCACTTGAGGTAGTTGTCACCACATCTGTTAACCAGATGTGGCATTTTTTTATTTAGCCATCATTTGTTGCCGAAACTGTTGCAATTGTTGGGTTCCGCTTTCGGTCAGCACAACCCGTTCGCCTTGCACCACCACCCATTGACGCAACCGCAAACCTTGCACGACACGCGCTACCTCTTGGCGCGACCATTTTAAATGATCGGGAAGCGAGTGCAGACTACATTCGGCTTCCATGTTGGCAGTGTTTTGATGATTGTGTAAATGCCCCAGCAACAACTGATCGGCGAAACGGCGACGTTGGCTCCAACGGCGGATAAGCGTTGCCAACAAGCCATAGCGTGGCGACCCGATCCACACCACCACAAAGCAAAACAACAGCATCATCACCATTGAAGCCGAAATGGAGACATTCCATTCGGTATAGCCTTTCAAGCCGACAGTATCATCCAGCACCTTAAGTAACTCGCGCACCGGAAAAATGCCCAAAAACTGCCCGCGTGCCAAATCCATGCCCGTATAAATAGCAATTACACCAGCCACTGGCGCAATCAGCAGCATTTGATAGAGGCGATCGGTTAAGAGATAGGCAATGGCTGGCGGGATGATGAAAAATGCCACCACCAAAATAGCACCCACCGCATCAAAAGCGCCCACCGATGTTATGCTAACCAACACCAACAGCGCGTAAGTCAATGCGCCGGGGCGCAAGCCCAACGTTGCAGCAAGCGCTGTATCGAATGCGCTTAGTTGTAGTTCTTTATAGAACAACACCACAAAGATCACATTTAGCAAGGTGATCAATCCCATCACCGTCAGCGATTTAGGCCAATAGACAAAAGTAGGGCGCTGGCTATTGTTTTCAAAAACAGTGATCCCACGCGATTCGGCGCGGGCAGCTTCGGCAGCAGAATAAGTGCCACAATTGCCACAAATTTCTTCAAATTCGGCACGGGGATCGCGGGGGTAGAGATTTTCGGCGGCACAATTGACACACTGACGCACAAGCATCGCACGCGGATCGTCGGGTGTAATGGTGATGCTATCGCAATCGGTTAAGCAATGGCTGTTGGTGTCAGATGATGCGAAGCCGATCTCGCCCACATAAACCGAATCTGCATCTAGGTGAACGTTGTCGGCATAGCGCGAAATAAGAATAACTGCCACCGCAAACAAAAACGGAAAAGCCAGCCCCAATGCTGCATCTTGCTTCACCAAACCAGAGCGAAACAGCCACTCGGTCAATAGCACCGTCCCTACGCCAGCCAATGCCGATCCTAAAATGAGCAAGGGCGAGGCATAGTCGAAATCTTGATCAAAGACATAGACCATCAATAAAAACGCCACCACAATACCCAATAAGACCGAATGGCTAATAGCATCTGTCACTAATGCCATACGCCGCAGCAACAAAAATGTTCCCAACACGGCCCCCGACACCGCAATAAGGCCACCGACCAAAATGGCAGTGTTTTGTGGCGAATAGGCCAAGGTGCTATTGATGTCGTCGGCACTCACAAACCACAACAAAACATCAATCAGTAAACGTTCGATGCGTTCAAACATTAGCGCACCCCCTCTAACAAATGCTCTAAGCGTTGCACAACTTCGGGTGACAAAACCTCATGAATATCGGTCTGTTGATTGGCTTGCACGGCGGGCAGATCAAGCATGTCGCTGTGCAACTGATAGATTCCCCACAATTGGCGGTTATGCTCTGAGGTTTCGGCCTTAGCTCGTCCAGCTTCAGTTAAAAGCCATGTCCCATTGGACGCTTTGGCCAAGCCTTGA
>CAZLPC010000489.1:0-2757 GCA_964561305.1 uncultured Anaerolineae bacterium | reverse complement strand
CTTGTGTAATGCCACCGGCCTCACCGTCGGCGACGCGGGTTTTGCGGATAGCGTCTAGCAACGAGGTCTTGCCATGGTCAACGTGGCCCAAAATGGTGACAACTGGTGGGCGGCGTTGCAAGTTGGCTAGTTCTTCGGTCGCATAAAGCTCGGTGCGCCATTTCGGGCGCTGTGCTTCAATTTCGGCTTGGCGCTTTTCTTCTTCAATTTCTTCAAGCGGGCGGGCCACATACCCCATTTCTTCGATGATGATCGCGGCGGTGTCATAATCAATTTGCTGATTGATGGATGCCATCACGCCGTTGGCGATAAGCTGTTTCATGACCTCAATGGGGCTTACTTCCATGAGTTCAGAAAGCTCTCGCACTGTCATATAATCTGGTACTTCTAAGATTCCGCGCTGTTCTGCCATATAGTCTTGTACTCCTTATTGTTCTAAAAAAAGCAAACACGTCTCGGTTTTTCTAACAGATGAAACATAGAGTCCGAGACGTGCGTGCAATATAGATATAACGTCGCAGTTAAGGGTTGCCCGCTTAAGGAGTCATTAGCTGTCCTTGTAGGGTTTCCCAGTCATCGTCAGAAATGGACGTTTGTAAGGCCCGGTTAATGCTTTCACGGGTCAGTTGACCCGTACACATATCGCGTTGGCGGCAAATATACATGCCACGTCCATTTTGTTTCCCCGTCATATCAATGGTTACACGCATATCGGTGGTGCGAACAATGCGCAGTAAATCGCGCTTGTCTTGCACCCGCCGACAAATTACACAGGTGCGCTGCGGCGGCTTACGCCGCTGGGCCGATGATTGCTTTTGCCTGTTCATAGGACCTAGCCGAAGTCGTCGAGGCCCATGTCATCGCGTCGTATACGACTACCTTTGCGGCGGCGTTTCGCAATCATCTCGCCAAGGTCTTCATCATACACTAAATGACGCTTCTTTGTCTTACTACCTTTCTTCTTACCCGTTTCGGTGTCATCATCAGATGCTTCGAAACTCTCATCTTCAATAGCCTCAGCCCATACTAAATCGTCCTCAAGGTCATCTTCTACGGTTTCGATGACAGGCTCAACAATTTTGCGGCCTTTTTGCTTCTTCTTGGGCTGTTCAATGGGTGCGATGTCTAATGGCTCTTCTGGAAAGGCGGGGGGAGCCTCTTCGTCCAGTTCAATTGCTGGCTCGGCAACTGGCTCATAATAGGCGGCTTGTGGTTCTGGCTCTGGGGTTGTTTCAATGACGATTGGCTCAACTAGCTCGGCTACCGCTTCGCTTGCTACTTCATCCTCATCGGTAGACATAATCTCAGGCAATACCAAGTCATCTAAGGCATATTTGATGGCTTCTAGCGCATCATCGGCTGCATTATTTGACTTTAACAAAGCCGCCAGATAGTCCTCGTCGGCCAATACCCGAATCATCAACTCGCCCACATTATCAATGCGCCCCAAAGCCCGCACAATATCATCGGCCAACTCTAGACGTTCAATAGGCATTTCAAAGGCTGCATCGGGAACCAACGGGCGCACTGCCCCGAGCATGGCCAAGCGTTCTTCTGAGGCTTGGCTCATATAACTGGTCTTTAGGTCTTCACTAAGGGTAACAAACTCGGTTAGGGTTGTATACTCTTCGGGCATCACAGCGCGGCCTTCATCTTTCTTGGCCAAAATACGCTCAGCCTCGGCAACCAGTTGCGGCGAGTCTTGTAAGAGATACGAAAGCGGCAAATAACGAATATTGGCCAAGTCTTCGCGGGCGGTTTCAGTAACGCTCTTAATATCAATGCGCCAGCCAGTTAATTTGGCGGCCAAGCGTGCATTTTGACCCTCGCGGCCAATTGCCAACGACAACTGATCTTCGGGCACAACAACCGTAGCTGTTCGCACTTGATCCACTTCTTCGTTTAAAAACACACCTGCCACCCGTGACGGTGCAAGTGCCTTCGAGATAAACCGGCGCGGATCGGGATCCCACTCGATTACATCAATTTTCTCGCCGCCAAGCTCGCTAATGATGTTCTGAATCCGCATTCCGCGCATTCCGACACAAGCACCAACAGGGTCAATGCCTTCTTGCATAGCCTGAACAGCAACTTTGCTGCGATAGCCGGGCTCGCGGGCGATGCTCTTAATTTCAACTTGGCCGTTATAAACTTCGGGCACTTCATACTCTAATAAGCGCCGTAGCATGTCTTTATGGCTGCGCGAGACGATAATTTGGGGCCCGCGGGTGCTTTTGTTTACCTCGACAACATACACACGAATTTTGTCGTGTTGTTTGTATTTTTCGCGGGGGATTTGGTGGATGCGCGGCATAATGGCTTCGGCGCGCCCCAACAAACTTAGCGTGACACTAGAGGCCGATACATTTTGCACTGTCCCGGTCACCAAATCGCCTTCCCGCTCGATAAACTCATCATAGAGCGTTTCGCGCTCGGCTTCGCGGATGCGTTGCAAAATGACTTGTTTGGCGGTTTGGGCGGCAATCCGGCCAAAATTGCGCCCGGTGGTCTGAACAGGCATCATCGCCATATCACCCAGATTAATTTCTGGATAGAGGGCAAGCGCCTCTTCTAATAAAACTTCAGTATTGCTGTTGGTGATGCTATCAACCACCTCTTTTTCAAGCAGAATTTGAGGCACACCATTTGCATCAATGTGTGCTTCTATTCTTTGCTGGCTAGAGCTAAGGTTGGCATCGCGCCGATAGGCCGAAACAAGGGCCTGCTCAATTGCCTCAATAACAACTTCTTTAGACA
>CAZLPC010000488.1:0-2765 GCA_964561305.1 uncultured Anaerolineae bacterium | reverse complement strand
GATGCTCATAAATATTATAAAGCATCGTGCGCGAGGCATTGCTGATATCGGTAATGTGTTGCCGCCCTTCGGTTAGTTTCCATACTAACCAGCTATCTATTGTGCCAAAAGCTAACTCACCCGCCTCGGCTTTTTGGCGTGCGCCATCTACATTATCCAATATCCAAGCAACTTTTGTCCCTGAAAAGTAGGCATCGGTAATAAGACCTGTCTTGCGATGAATCACGCGGTCAAATCCCTCTGCCTTCAAGGTTTCGCAGAACCCAGCGGTGCGCCGACATTGCCACACAATAGCGTTATGAATGGGTAGGCCGGTTGTTTTATCCCACACAACAGTTGTCTCGCGCTGATTGGTAATGCCAATGGCAGCAATATCGCTGGCTTGTAATCTGGCTTTGCTAACGACTTGTTTGGCGACAGACAGTTGGGTCTCCCAAATTTCGTGAGGATTATGCTCTACCCAGCCGGGCTTGGGATAGATTTGTTGAAACTCTTGTTGGCTCACACTGACAATACGCCCATTATTATCAAAAATAATCGCCCGCGAACTGGTTGTGCCTTGATCGAATGCCAAAATAAAATGACTCATAAAATAGCTCCTTTGACTACACATCGGGGATATGATCAGCATACTGTAACTTAAATTTATCGGCAGAACGAAATGAAAATTATGGACGGGTTTTTCTAAGAGATTGGCGCAGGTCTGGCAATACCCAAAATTCGTCAAAAGTTGTAAAGTAATATCAGCTAACATCTATTTTTATTGTGATAAAAAACAGACAGCATAATTGCCGATGATACTCGCAACCTTGCAGGTGATACCTGTGCCTGCCCCCATACAACAAGCGCGTTTTGATTTAGAACAGACTATTATTGAGATGATAGCCAAAGCCGGCCAACGTCTGCAAACAGGCGATGTGGTGGCGGTGTCTAGCAAATATGCTGCCATTAGCGAGGGACGCGTTGTCGAACTGGCTAGCGTTCACCCTTCTGAGCAGGCACGCCAAATTGCAGCCAACTATAACATGGATGCCCATCTTGTACAGTTGATCATCGAAAATAGTGATCATATTTTTGGTGGCATCCAGATGGGTTTTTTATTGACGCACACCTTCGGCATTGTTTCGCCCAATGCAGGGCTAGATCGCTCTAATATTCCGGCCGGGCAGGTGGTATTGTTTCCTGCTGATCCCTTTGCCAGCGCCGAGCGCATTCGGCAAGTGCTTCAAACCCATTATAATGTGCAAATCGGCATCATTTTAACCGATAGCTGGCTGATGCCGGGGCGTTGGGGTACAACCGGTGTGGCGCTGGCCTGTGCGGGCTTTGAACCCTTGCAAGATGAACGCGGCCAGCCCGATCTTTTTGGAAACCTAATGCAAGTGACACAACGCAGCATTGCCGATACGTTGTGTATCTGTGCCCAAATGGTAATGGGCGAACGCGACGAGGCCACGCCCATAGCCCTCATCCGTCATGCCGACATTAAGCTAACCGACCGACAACTGGGTGTCGAAGATGTGGCGATTCCGTGGCCAATGTGTATTTATGTTGAATCATTAACCAATGGACAATTGCCCAATGGATTGCAAGTGGACTAACTCGCTAATCGCTATGAGGACAACGCTACCATGAGCTATAAGCCTGCCGTTGCTACCCTATTGATTGTGGAAGACAATATATCTACCCGTGAATTAATTATGGAATATTTGCGTCATCAATCCTATCGTATTTTGGTGGCTGGCAGCGGCCAAGAGGCCCTAGAAGTTTTGCAAGTAGAATCTGTTGATTTGGTGATTAGCGATGTTTTGATGCCCGTAATGGACGGCTATCAACTATTGGAAGCTATTCAAGTCGATCCAAATTTAAAGAATATTCCAGTAGTGATGGTCTCGGCTATTGGCGATATGCAAAGCGTCTTAAAATGCCTAGAGCTGGGCGCGGATGACTATTTGTATAAGCCCATTAACCGCATATTGTTATTGGCACGTATCAGCAATAGCCTCGAAAAAAAGTTTTTGCGCGACCGCGAAATGGCGCATTTCCAAGAAATTAACGCCGTCAAAGATCAAGTGGTTAGCACCCTAGCCCACGATATGAAAAATCCACTGGCTTTGATTATAGGTTTTATTGAATTGTTAATCGAAGACGATGCCATCCCCACCGAACCACGCGGCTATATCCAAAATATTCAACGGTATGCGTTTCAGATGAACGACCTTGTGCAAGATTTACTAGATTTATCAAAACTTGACATGACACTTCATAAAGAGCAAGCCGACATTACCCTTTTAGTAAAAACCTCCACCGAAGATATACGCCTGTTGGCCACTCAAAAATCTATTGAACTCACTTGCGTTTTGCCTGATGTCCCCTGTATGGCATTGGTTGATGTTGAACGACTGCGGCGCGTGATTAGTAATCTTTTATCAAACGCTATTAAATATACCCCCCATGATGGACACATAAACGTTAGCGTACAGTTGCTTGAAGAGCATGTACAAGTTGCTGTGGAAGACGATGGCTTGGGTATTCCTGAAGAAGATATGGCCCATATTTTCGAATCGTTTTACCGCGTGAAGCGCCCCGAACATCTTGCTAGCGAAGGTACAGGCCTAGGCCTTTCCATCGCCAAAAGCATCATTGAACAGCACCAAGGGCAAATTTGGGTAACAAGCCAACTGGGTGTGGGCAGTACCTTTACCTTCAAGATTCCGTTGGTTTAAATTTTTGGCGTTGATTGCGCTGCTGCTGGGCGCTATAGT
>CAZLPC010000487.1:0-2769 GCA_964561305.1 uncultured Anaerolineae bacterium | reverse complement strand
GCCCGGCTATCCGACGGCGCTATATTGATCTAGCCTTGTGTCAAGTAAACAGCACTTATGCCCAAGCCCTTCATGATTTTGAGCGTGTTTTGCAACAACGCAACGCCCTATTAAAGCGCATCAGTGAACGCCAATCCCATCCCGATGAGTTAGACTATTGGGATGAGCAACTCACCCAATCGGCGGCTATTATCATCGCCAGCCGCCAGCGTTTTATCCGCGAGCTAGAGGTCTTGGCCCAGCGTGTGCATCGGGAATTAAGCGGAGGGCTAGAAGATTTAGAATTGGTCTATCAGCCTAGTTTTGAACCCACTGCCGAAGATGACGGCCAGCAATCGTTTGCAATTTTAGGGATGGATTGGCATCGCCAATTGCCTTCTAACTCGATCAGCCCACAATATCAAGCGGCATTACTAGAGCTGCGCCCTGAAGAAATTCGGCGCGGCATGACACTTATTGGCCCCCAGCGCGATGATATGCGGTTTATGGTGAATGGCCGTGATCTCAGCGATTATGGTTCGCGGGGGCAAGCCCGTACCGGCATTTTGGCCATTAAACTAGCCGAGTTGGATTGGATGCACCAAACCTTGGGCGAGTGGCCGATATTGTTGTTGGATGAGGTGGTGGCCGAGTTGGACATGAAGCGGCGCGAATATCTGCAAAATCGCATTCAGCGGGCCAACCAAGTGCTGCTAACGACGACCGAGCTTTCTACGCTTATGCCAGCTTTTATCGAAACCGCCGCGCTGTGGCATGTCGAGATGGGTCACATTATGCCGATGAACCAATCGGATGCTTTGTAGGTGTGCCTGCCCGCCGCGGATAGCTTTTGGGTGTGCGTTTCACTTTTTCGACCACAATTAAGGTATGGGCCTGTTCCACATCAGGTAGCTCAATCGTCAAAACATCGCGTAGTTTGCCACCCAAAGCGATAATGGCGGCGTTTGCATCATCTAATTCTTGGATAGGCGACGCACCTTTCATAGCCACCGCTATCCCTCCCACCGCACACAATGGCAACAAATATTCCATTAGGGCTGGCAAATAGGCCACCGAACGCGCCACCGCCATATCAAAGCGTTCACGGTAATGCGAATTTTGGCCAGCATCTTCGGCGCGGCTATTTAGCACTTCGGTGCTATAGCCCAACTCTGTGATAATATGATTTAAGAAGGCTGTTTTCTTACCCACCGACTCTAGTAAAGTCAGACGCAAATCGGGCCGAATGATCTGCAAGGCCAAGCCGGGCAAACCTGCCCCACTGCCCACATCAATCACCCGTGCCCCCATCGGAATCTCTAGCAACAGCAGCGATAAGGAGTCTAGGATATGCCGAACCTCTATTGCATCGGGCTGGGTGATGGAAGTAAGGTTAGCTTTGGTCGCGTTCCACTCCAACATCTCGTCCATATAAAGGGTCAGTTGGTGCAGATGGCCATCAGAAAGCGGTAGCCCAAAAAGATCGGCGGCCCGTTGGCGCAGTCGTTCGGGCTGCATAGCCTTATAGCTCACCGATATTGCGGCGCAGAGTACGTTGGGCAATGGCCACAAAAACAATACTCACGACATATAAGCCCATCATGGGGGCCATTACTAACATCATGTTAAAGGGGTCTACTGTCGGTGTAATGACGGCGGCGGCAATGGCGATGGCCACAGTGGCAAAGCGCCAATTACGGATAAGCGCACCCGGCCCTATCAAACCCAAGCGCCCCAATACATACATCACCACTGGCATTTCAAACGCCACGCCCATCCAAAACAATAGCGATGTCAAAAAGGCAAAGTAGCGTTGGGCTTGCCATTGGTTATTGAAAACATCCGATTGAAAATTGATCAAAAACTCGAAAGCAGCCGGGATCATGATAAACCATGTAAATGCCACGCCCAGCAAAAAGAAGCCCGATGCAAATGGAATGGCGACGAAAACTGAGCGGCGTTCTTTTTTAGTGAGTCCCGGTAAAATGAACATCAGCACTTCATACGTCAGATAGGGCACGGCCACAATGGCAGCGCTGGTCAATACCACACGCACATAGAGCGTAATGCTGCCTGTTGGCTCTAGCTGCTCAAGGGGTTCGCCATTGGTTAAATCGGTATAAGGGCTGGCCAAATAGTTTAAAATGTCGTCGGCCAAAAAGCCAGCAATGGCAAAGGCGATGAGGGCCACCACCACAATAGCCCGTAACAAACGCCGCCGCAGTTCATCGAGATGATCCCATAAGCTCATTGCACTAGCATCTAGGTGGCTTTCATCGGGTAGTGGTGTGGTGTTATTAGATGTGGTTTGAACCGATGTTTGCTCGCTCATAGCTTAGGCCGATGTGTTGCGGGTTGGGCCAATTTCCTCTTTCAATATTTTGTCGAGGTTATCCACAATTGAACCTAGCACACCATTAATGAAGCGTGGCGAGCTATCGCCCCCAAAAACCTTAGCGATCTCAACGGCTTCATTAATGACCACTTTTAGCGGCACATTTTCATACAACATCTCATAGATAGCCACCCGCAACACAGTGCGATCAATTACTGCAATCTGATCGGCGGGATATTCGGGGGCATATACTGTAATCAAGCGGTCGGTTTGGTGGCGATGTTGCACAGCCCCATTGGTCAGGCGTTCAAACATCATAACTTCGTCATGATTAAAGGGCGTAGCAGCAAGCGTTTGTTGGGGCTTGCCGTCGGTAAAAGGGGCCTGAAAATCGCAAAGCGCCCGATAGGCCTCGACGCGGGCATCTAATTCGGAGAGGTTAATGTCTCGATAAG
>CAZLPC010000486.1:0-2770 GCA_964561305.1 uncultured Anaerolineae bacterium | reverse complement strand
TGGAATAACGTCGCGCACCAAGGTTTCTAACAGCGTCAGGTCGTGGTAGTTGGGTAGGTTGAGGATGATGTGTGACACACCCAAGGCGGCGTACTCGCGGCAGGCATGGATGATTGGCTCCAAACCATCCGCCACGTTCGCGCCACCGACCAACGTCTTCTCAATCGCGTCATAATCGCGCCCCAAGTCGTCGCAATGGCGGCGCAGCACGCCCAACTTATGTCGCACAAAATCCACACCATTCATGCCAATGTTGCAGGCATCACCATATTGCGCCACCATCCGCAGCGTCTTTTGCTCGCCTTCGCCCCCCACCATAATCGGCGGATGGGGCCGGCTGATCGGTTGCGGATTGAAGATCGGCTCACTAAGTGTGAAGTGTTGCCCCGCAAACGGCGTGCGATCATCGCGCCAGAGTTGGTGCGCCAATTGCAGCGTATCTTCTAGCCATTCAAAGCGCGTCTTGGTGGTGGGGAACGGAAAGCCCAAGCCGCGTGCCTCGCGCTCGTACCAGCCCGCCCCGATGCCCAAATAGGCCCGACCATTCGACAACACATCCAGCGTCGTGACTTGCTTCAGCAAAAAGGCTGGCGGCCGATAGATAACGCCCGTGATCATCACACCTAGCTTAACCAATTGTGTCACACCCGCCAAATAGCTCAGCGTGGTGTAGGCCTCGATCATGGGCGCATCGGGCCCGCTATTCACCTCCATCTGAAAGAAGTGATCCATCACCCACAAGCTATAAAAGCCACCTTCATCCACGATGGCGGCCATATCCTTGAGTTGATGATGCACCGCTGGATAATCAAATTTGGTGATGTGCAGCCCGATACGCATCAAAAAATCTCCCTTTAAGCGAGCAAATCGGCATCGGCCTTACATTTACAGGTCGGCGACGGCTGGAATAACTTCTTTAATAAAGGTCTCAATTTGGCTCAGATTGGTGTAATCATCAAGGTTGAAAATGGCGTGCGAAATGCCAACGGCGGCATAGTCGCGGCAAAATTGAATAATGCCCTCTGCACCATTGCTGAAATCAGCCGTCGAGAGCAACGACTTCTCAATGGTGTCATAGTCGCGTTCCACATCGTCGCAATGCCCGCGCAAAATGTCCAGCTTGGCCTGCACGGCATCGGGGCCTATCGCAAAGAGATTGGTGGTGTCGGCATATTGGGCCACCAAGCGCAACGTCTTTTTCTCACCACCACCGCCAATCATCAAGGGTGGATGGGGTCGGCTGATAGGCATGGGGTTGTTGATTGGCTCGGCGAGGGTGTAATGCTGGCCTTCAATCGGGGTGCGATCGCCACGCCACATCTGATGCACGATCTTTAGCGTCTCTTCAAGCTGTTCAAACCGATCCTTAAGGGGTGGAAATGGAAAACCCAAACCAACCGCTTCACGATCATACCATGCCGCGCCAATGCCTAAATAAGCCCGCCCATTCGACAACACATCCAATGTTCCAATTTGCTTGACTAGAAAACCCGGCTGCCGATAAACTACACCCGTGACCAAAGCCCCCAACTTGACGCGATTGGTATGCGCGGCCAAGTAGGCTAGTGTCGTATAGGCTTCGAGCATCTCTTCATCGGGCCCACCGACAAACTCCATTTGGAAAAAATGATCCATCACCCACAAGCTATAAAACCCGCCTTCATCCACCATCTGTGCCATCTCGGCCAAATGGTGGTGGGTATTGGGATAGTTAAACTTAGTAATTTGAAAGCCAATATGCATGGTGCTGTCCCTTTTTCTGTTGGTAACGATACTGCCACTGTAGCACACACTCTACTTAAAGGCCTAATTGCTTGGCTTCGTCCCAAAAAACATCCATTTCCTCTAGGGTCATGTCTTGCAGGGTTTTAGACTGTTCGCTGGCGCGGCTTTCGATGTGTTGAAAACGGCGGCGAAAACGCGCATTGGCTTCGCGCAAGGCGCTTTCAGGGTCAACGTCCGCCCACCGCGCCCAATTCACTACCGCAAATAACAAATCGCCAAATTCGGCACTGATGGGTTCGGCTTTAATTTCTTCAATTTCTTCTAGCACCTTGTCAATTACAGGGGCGACCTCAGGCCAGTCGAAACCTACCCCAGCAGCGCGTTCTTGCAGCCGAAAAGCATGAACCAAAGCCGGCAAGCTAATGGGCACGCCATCCAGTTGAGACTGGCGGGCGGCTTTGCCAGCAGCTTTTTTGGCGGCTTCTTCTTGCTGTTTAATTGTCTCCCAGTTGGCAACGACGTTTTCTGTGCCAGAAACGGCCACATCGCCCCACACATGCGGATGACGACGGATTAACTTGGCGATAATGTGGTGCAATACATCGCTGAAATAGAAATCGCCTGCTTCGACGGCAATTTGCCCTTGAAAAATGACATGCAGCAACACATCGCCTAGTTCTTCCTTGAGGGCATTCATGTCGCCGCTATCAATTGCCTCTAGCACCTCATACACTTCTTCTAAAAACTGAGGGCGCAGGCTTTGGTGAGTTTGCTCTTGATCCCATGGGCAGCCCACTTCAGAGCGTAAATGCGCCATTACATTTTGCAGCGCTTCAAAACTGGCTAAATGGGGCAAAGCTGGCACATAAAGCGATGTAAGGTGGGCTATGTCTGGGCTATGATCTATCTCATATAACGGCAGTGTATCTAATTTTTCGGTGGGTGTGCCTGCACCATGCAACAAAGTTACACTGGTGTCATCAGGATAGAGGTTCATTAGCGTTAACTTCACCTGAGACGCTATCTCGCGGCTATAAAGTTGGCC
>CAZLPC010000485.1:1766-2773 GCA_964561305.1 uncultured Anaerolineae bacterium | reverse complement strand
GTGGCCAGCCGGTCCAGCGGCCCCACCCCCACCCAGCTCTATGCCCTAGACCTTAACACCAACGATATTATCACGCTATATGAGCAAACCGACGTTGACTTCAGCGTGTCGCGCTATGAGGACATCAGCGATTTGGTGGCGTGGTCGCCAGATGGTGCGCGGGTAGCGTTCATCACGTTAAGTAGCGGCCCCACGGCCCAACTGCATGTGGTGGATGTGGTAAACCAAGTAGATACCGTCGTCAATAGCAATATACCGATTTCGGTGGGTGTGCCGTTTGCGCCCGACCCCGTGTGGACGAGTCTCGGCGTGGCCATTATCACCAGCGCCATCAGTGGCGATGTCACCACCGAAATTTTGCACATTTATGACCCCACCACTGGGGATGAAGTATTGACCGTAGACTTTAGCCAAGATCCCACGGTGGGTGGCATAGATATACCCGTCGAATACTTCGTGGCCCAACGTGGCAACGACGAAATTTTGGTGATTTCAACCCTCAGTGCGGTGGTGTTTTACAACCTTAGCACCCAACGCATAGATCCGTTTGAAGGCGTGTTACAGATGTCGGTGCGCGACACGGGCCTTACGCTTAACTATCTGCCCTTGGGCGCACAAGGCGGCCTGTGGGAAGCCGATACCCCCGACGGCGCACGCTTCAGAATATCGCATCAGGGCTTGTGGCGCGACCGAGCCATTGCCATTAGCCCCACTGGCCAAACCCTCGCCTATGCCAACGACGGCATTCAACTGTGGGCCAACGGAGCCGAGCTTGGATTGGTATCAGTGCCTACCACTGGCCCGCTTACACCCAGCACCAGCAGCATTGCATGGGGCCCGGCCCGTTGGCAAATTGTCGAGGGCGGCTACGGATAGAATGCGGTTTTAACGTCGCGTTCCGCCATATAGTGCCTCATTCGGTCGCCAAATTTGGCGACCGAATGAGGGCGCGGCTGGCAACGATTCAAGGACATCGTTGCCAGTTGGTTGCGCTTCCAACCCTAGAC
>CAZLPC010000485.1:0-1756 GCA_964561305.1 uncultured Anaerolineae bacterium | reverse complement strand
GCTTGTGCTAGAGTCTGAATATCAACCCATATAAAGAAAGCGAAAAAAAAACGATTGCAAACGCTTAATCCATCCCACTATGATCGTGTGCGCCCCCTCCTTGCCAATTTATTGCGCTTCCAAAACAGCATTGCTGGTGTGCTGGCGGGCCATAACCCCGGCAACGTTTACGTCAATCAACCCAATAATCCCGATGTGGTGCTCGTCATCAGCCCCGAAGGCGCATTCGTCGCTGGGGATACCCCGTCCACCGATCTGGTCGCCGCGCTGAAAAATCATGTGGTGGCCCTGATGGAAAACTCTGACACCGAATCTCTGTGGTTCACGGTGGATCCTACTTGGGAAGCCCTGCGCAACGATTTTCTACCCCGACCACCCCTGTCAGTGGCGCGCCAGCACTATAGCTGTACTGCGCCCGCCTTCGATTGGCGCACGAATGTACCAGAAGGCTTTGCCGTCCATGCTATTGACCAAGCCCTCTTTGACCGCCCAGAGTTGACCATCCCCGATCATATTCATGAGTGGATCGAGACCAATTGGAAGCGGCGCGATGACTTCTTCGCACACGGCTTCGGGTTTGTGACCGAGGCACTCGATACCCGCAGCGTTGCCAGTTGGTCAATCTGCGACGCTATCGGCGATAATGCCTGTGAGATCGGCATCCGAACACACCCAGACTATCGGCGGCGGGGCTTGGCCGCGCTCACGTCGGCCGCTGCCGTGGATCACGCGCTCGCACAGGGCCATAGTCGGGTTGGTTGGCACTGCAATATAGACAACCCAGCCTCGCAATCCACCGCTTTACGGGTTGGCTTCACACTCGAACGCAATTATGTCAGCTATGCCGCCTTCCGACGCGAAGCCGTACACTGGGCCGAGGCCGGTCGGTTGCAAGAAATCGCTGGCGACTATCGCGCCGCTGCCGAATACTACATCCGCGCCGATGCATGTGATGATAAGCCTGTATGGGGAAACTATATCCCGTATTATGCCGCAAGTGCCTTCGCCACTGCTGGTGACTATGACGCGGCGTGGACGTGGCTCAATCGCGCTGTCGCGCAGGGCTTTGATGATGTGGACACGCTACAATCGGACGAGGCATTTGTGTCGCTGCAAGACACAGCGGCATGGGCCGCTCTGCTCCAATCACTCGGCTGATCAATCCGCAAAAAAAGACGGTGTGATCGGGTGTCATTAATATGGCTTATGCGCGAGGTGCCCCAACAACGGCTGAATATGCTTGAGGTTGCGCGTGTAGAGGGGAATTTGCAGGCGGGCCGCCGTCGCAGCGATCAACGCATCCAACGCGCCAACCCCATTGTGCGACGGCACGACCCGCGTCAACTCCCGCAAGGCCCACGTCACATCCTCCGCCGTGAATTGCACCAACGGAAAACCCTTTAACACGCGGGTGGCCTTGCGCTGTGCTGCGTTGGATTGTGCGCCCTGAATGACCTCTAGCCAAACAAATTGCGTGAGTCCTACTCGCAAGCCTGAATCAGAACTCCATGCCAAAGCGGGCTCATAATCGCGCAGAAGATCAACAATAATAATGGCTGTATCAAGCAAACCATCTACCACTTGTTGCGCTCCTCGCGCTTGCGGCGCTGTTCCAAAAGCCATTCGACGCTATCGGTGATGCCCATATCCTCCCAGCCGCCAAAATGGCCCGCCGCGATGATCTCTGCGAGCGTGCGAACCTCACCTGTCGGGGTCAACATTTCATCCAGTTCAGCATCGGTCAGGAGGGCTTCTG
>CAZLPC010000484.1:0-2777 GCA_964561305.1 uncultured Anaerolineae bacterium | reverse complement strand
GGCGGTATCACTGAGGGGGCGGCTCTCGAAAACGCGATCCATCAGCTGGTTGATCACATCGCCCATGCCCTCTAGCACATAGTCGCGCAGCATCGTGGGCGGCTCTGGGAAGAAATCTGGCTCGGCGGCAAGGCGCTGTTGGATAGTGGCAATGGTCGTGGCGATAATCGCTTCAATGTCGGTCGCCTCGAGTGCCTTGAAGGCCGCTGCCACCTGAATCTCGTGATCCACCACATTCGCCACATCATAAAATGCGGCTTGGGTTTCTTCTTCAAAAAACTGAACTTGGTGCGCGGTGGGGCAAATGTTGTACAGGTGCATCTTCAAAAAGCCGATAAACTCTTCGACATAATCGCTGAGCGTGGGCAAGGGCCCTTCTTTTTTGCTAAGGTGATCCCGATAGAGTTTAATCACCACTTCCCACGGCACACCCATAAAGCGGGCGTTGTGATAGATCATAATGCCCACCGCATGGCCCGGCGCGGCCATGAATATTTTGTTGGCCGAGTTAAAGATTTTATTGGGGGTAGAAACTGCGCTATCGGCGGCCAGCGCCACGGCCTCAGTATTCATCAAGACAATTTCAGCAGTCATGGGATCAGGTCCTTATGTCAGGGTTGGGTCTCGCCATTTAGCTTACCCCAACTTGGCCCCCCACGCCACCGCTCAAGCCGCATCAGGAGAGTTGTCAGTTTTAAGCGGTGGGGTATCGTTGGAGCGCGCCCGCAGGCGACGATCTTGGGGTAGATCGCCGCCGCGAGGGGAGATTAGGGTTGATAGCGCCCTTCATAGGCAGAAGCAATCAGCAACGTCTCGATACCCGTCGCTACCTCCACTTCCCACACACCAGCCGGCCACCAATGCTGTTGAAACGGCTCAACGGGCGTGCCCAACGTGATTGGATCAATTATCACGTTACTTTGCAACTCCTCATCTATTGGTACACTATCAAAGCCGCCACAAAAAGTGACCCCACTGTGCCGTTGGAACAACAACCGTTGACCATCAGCCGACCAATCGGCATGAACATCCTGCACCAATGGATCCATGCAGCCTAATACCGATGGCGTTGTGGTCACGGCTGTGATTATCCCCGTATTCAAGTCGAGGATTGAAACCGGGTTGCGGTGGCTAACCCGCGAAAACGCAATTTGTTCGCCGTTAGGCGACCAATCGGGGGTGCTAATACGGTTGGAAACAAACTGCCATCCACTCCCAATGTACCGATGTAGCTCAGTATACTGATTGGTCGCCACGTCATACCGAATTAAGGCCGAATTGTAACTGGAACCTGTGGCGCTGCGACCAATCAATACAAATGCCACCGACTCACCGTCCGGCGACCACGTTGGGCTTTCATGCGACAGATCACGCACAAAATTCGGGTCATTCAGCGTATAGCTACTGGGCACAAAGGGCGTAAACTGGCATACGGTCGCGCTGCTGGTCGTATCCAGCGCATACAAGTGATAGCGGATGACCGCCACCGGAATTTGGGCAATGAGGGTTGTGCCATCCGGCGACCAACTGAACTGCGTGGGCCGATACTCTGGATTTTGCGGCGAAATAGACCAACTGCCAGCATTGCAAGACCACCGAATAGACCACTCGCCCGCGCTATCTTGAGTGATGATCCGCACATGCCGCGACCCATCTACGTATAATATCTCGTTATTGGGGGCCCATGTGTGCGACGTGACCGACCCATCCACCAGCTTGGTGATCACGCCCTCATCATACAAACACAAATCGCGATCCAGCGCGTTGCCCGTGTTTTGGCAAATATACAACACCGCTTGGCTGCTGGGCACGCCGATAGTGTCCGTTTCGGTTACTTGCACTTGCCCATTATGGCTATAGGCGAGGTATGTGCCATCGGGCGAAAAGGCGGCCGCGTCACCATCGAACTCGATGTGGGTATCCAGCAGCAATTCACCATCACTCACACGCCACCTCCGATACGTCCCATCCGATACCAGGCTTTCTATGTGTAGACCGTCGGCTGTGTAGCGAACAGCACGGACTGCGGCGATAGATGTTGGGCGCGGAATGAGATCAGGGCTAGCTACGTCTGTGGCTTCTGCTTGAAACAACACATTTAACTGCAAATCCCAAATTTGGATGTAGCCCTTGGCATTCCCTGTTAGCAGATAATCCCCGCTAGGATGCCATGCTAAATTAAGAACAAGACTCGCATAAATGAAGTCTTCGTTAAACTGAATTGTGTTCGGATTTCCTGTTTCGAGATAGCCATTTGTACTGAAGGCCGCTAAATCAGTATACACTGGATTGGGATAAATTTTCAGTACATCGCCACCACTGGTAAATTCTTCAATGAATTGGAAGGTTTCAGCATCCCAAAATGTAACGTTGGGATTATAATCGAAACCCCAGACGACCAACTTCTCCCCATCAGGTGTCCAATTTGCTGCAATTGCTTGTGTTTGAGCTGGCAACTCAGTGAGTAATAGCCCATTTTCAGCGTTCCATACCCGAGCAACTCCTGCCCCACGAGATATGGTCACCAATTGGTTTCCAGCACTATTCCATTCAATACTCACAATATCAACAATTGTGGCTGTTTGAAAAGTAGATACTTTTGCAAATCCATCGGTTGTGGATTGCCAAACTTCTATATCACCATTGCTATAGCCAACAGCAACATGTGTTCCTTGATGGTTCCATGCGATAGCTGATATAGCAGCTTCAGCTTGAGCCTTCCCAATGCCTACTAAAGAAATTAGTAGAATAACAAGCGGTATAAAGCATAGATACTT
>CAZLPC010000483.1:0-2777 GCA_964561305.1 uncultured Anaerolineae bacterium | reverse complement strand
TTGTTCGCCTTCTTCCCGCACTGCCGTTTCATCTTGTGCTGATAGGGGATGAAAAAGCTGAATGTTAAGCGTAGCCTTATCTTTTTTGCGCTCTATTTTCCATGTGCCGCCCGCAAACCCATCAATCAAAACAGTAGATAACACCCGCGCCGCTGACAAAAATACTTTGTTGCGATCGGCATCGGCAATAATGCGGTTGCGGTCGGCATGGCTAATTAACAGATTGTCATATTCAGGAATAAATCGAATGGGGGGCCGGCTATCGGCGGGCAAAATAGGCATATTAGGCAGATCAAATAGCACTTTATCGGCTTCAGTTTGATAAGTGACTAATTGATTTTGAAGAGGTTGCAGCGCAGATTTTAAGTTGGTGATGCCCACCCACGTCTGAAAATCCATGACAGAAGCTGGCCCGCAAGCCGCCAAATAGCGCAAAAACAATGCCCCTATATCTTCAGCAGCCAGTTCTTGGCCCAGATAGGCTTCCGCTTCGGTATAGCTTGTGACACTACCCGATCCCCATGTGCCGCCGGGTGGTACTTGCACTTGGGGCAGATAGGCCCGCACAGCATACGTCATTGCATCCGGATCACCATTGGGATCAAGCTCGCTCAGAATCGCTTTTTGCTCGCCTGTAGAAAGCGCCCCCTTAGCCAAATAAGGACGAATACCTTCAACCAAGCGCGAGATGTCTAAGTTTTTGCTTTTTTGTCCGAAAAATGAGTTTAACCCTTTGATTAAGGCTGGCTCGATGGTTTTGCGGAAGCCAAGATAATCGCTGGCTGTCATGAGGTGCAGCGTAGAACGGTGCAACGCACCGCGCACCACTTGGCGTTGTTCCATTAATTGTGTTAGATCATCACGCCGAAAGTGGGCCAGCCGCGTCCATAATCCGATATAGGGTGGGTTGGGGATTTGGGCTTGCATGGCGATCAGTTGCCGAATAGCTTCATACGGGGTAACTGAACTCCGTTCTAGCAACAGTTGTCGCGCCAAAAACGTCCGATTCAGTTCTTTAAGAGTCAATACACGGGTCATGAGCCGCCTTTGTCAGTTGTTTATGTTCAGCTTTTATGCTACCGACAAAGACGGCAAATCTCAACTTATTTTTTAGGCACTATTGTGGATCAAGCCATGGTTTCAGGATGATCTTGCCAGTGGCGCGGCGCGTTTCTATCATGCGGTGTGCTTCGGCAGCTTGCGAGAGTGGTAGTTGGTGATGCGTTTGCACCTGCACTTGGCCTGTTGCTACATAACCGATTAAATCGCCCATAGCTTGGGCTGCCACTTGTGGACGCATACCAAACCATATACCCAGATTAAACACATGAAGCGACTGATTGAGTGATGGCTTATAAAACAAGCGCATAATGCTCTCATCATCAAAATAAAGTGGATCTCTGCTGCTCATGCCATAAACAACCAAGCGCCCAAACGGGGCCAGAATGCGTAGGCTGGGCAAGAAGGTTTCGCGCCCACCCATTTCTAATACGACATCTACCCCACGTCCTTCAGTTATGTTGAAGACTTCTTCGGCCCAATTGGATTGTGATTGATCCACAATGTGGTCTGCGCCAAGCGTTTTTACAAATGTTGCTTTTTCGGTAGAAGTTGTTGCACCAATGATTAAACCGGCCCCCAATACTTTAGCCAGTTGCACAGCATAGCTACCCACGCCACCAGCTGCGCTTGGAATAAAGATGCTCTCCCCTGCTTTTAGCTGGGCTACTTCGCGGATCAGCATAAGTGCAGTTGTGCCGGCAACTGGCAATGCCGCTGCTTGATCGGCGCTTACGCCGGGCGGAATCGGTATAACTTGTGCGGCATGAGTGGCGACATATTGGGCATAACCCGTTGACCCCGCACCAGCTAAGGCAAATACAGGCGTACCAATGCTAGGCTCATCTACGCCTTCACCCAGTGCCACTACTGTACCAGCCACTTCACTGCCGGGAATAAAGGGTAATGTTGTGGGAAATGGATAGACAGAGTTGCTGCGGCGTAAAATATCGGCAAAATTAACTGAAGCAGACTCGACCTTAATTAGAATTTCGCCGGGGGCAGGTTGCGGATCGGCGATGGTTTCGTATTGTAAGACATCGGCAGAACCAAATTGATGAATTTGTACAGCTTTCATGCTGGTGTTGCTCCTTTAGTAATTGTCAGATGACAAGTAAAGCACTGTTTCTTGAATCAAATATAAACTATTTACTTCAAAAAAACAAGTTATAAAAATTAAATATAAACCACATGGTGAAAATATAAAAGTTGAACTATACTCACAAGTATGTCGAACAAAACCTATAACCAATTTTGCTCAATTGCACATGCACTGGATACCGTCGGTGATCGCTGGACATTGATTATCGTGCGGAACTTGCTGTTTGGCCCTAAACGCTTTAGCGATTTAATGAAGGGGCTGCCCAGTATCAGCACCAATATGCTGACCGAACGGCTGAAGATGTTGGAAGAACGGGGGGTTATCATGACGCGCTTTTTACCACCACCGGCTGCCTCTAATGTCTATGCTCTGACAGAAAAAGGATATGCGTTGACCGATGTTCTTGCGGCTTTGGCGCGCTGGGGCAGCGAGACACTGGGCGAGCCACAAGCTGATCAGTTCATCGTTGATGAGAGCATCGCATTTATGGTGATGGGTGTTTTTCAGCGCAGCATCGATCCCGATATGGCGCTTTCTTGTAATTTATACATTCAAGACATGCACTATCAGCACACATTTGGGATAACGCTTGCTGCTGGTGGCGTAGCATTGGCCG
>CAZLPC010000482.1:0-2782 GCA_964561305.1 uncultured Anaerolineae bacterium | reverse complement strand
TTATGTCATTAATATCACCACCGGCTTTTTTGAGAACCCCACCCTACACGGCTTGCCCAGCAGCGACGGCCTGATGCTGGTCTATCGGCGCGAAACCGGCGAATTGCTGGCTATCTTGTTGGATCATGGGCTGCTGACCGACATCCGCACGGCGGCGGCGGGCGCAATTGCCGCAAAATATTTGGCCCCTCGTAGCGTCAGCGCCATTGGCATTGTCGGAACCGGACCCCAAGCCCGCCTGCAACTCGAATGGTTATCAGAGGTGATTGATTGCCGCGAGGTAGTGGTGTGGGGGCGCAGCGAAGAACGCCTGCAACGCTATGTCCAAGACATCAGCCAAGAAATGGGCCACCGCTATACGCTCACCACCACCCAAGAAATGAGCACCCTCACCGACCGTTGCAACCTCATCATCACCACCACCGCCTCCCAAGCCCCCCTTCTCTTCACCGAACAACTGTTGCCCGGCACACACATCACCGCCGTGGGCGCAGACACGAACGGCAAACAGGAGCTTGATCCGCGCATTTTGTATAATGCCGATTTGGTGGTGGCCGATAGCATTAGCCAATGTATCGAATATGGCGAAATTAGCCACGCCAGCGAAATGCTGTTGCGCGTAACCGAGCTTGGCTCGGTCATAGACAATCCCTTTTTGCAGCGCCAAAACGCCAATCAGCTGACTGTCGCCGATTTAACGGGGGTCTCGGTGCAAGACGTAAAAATTGCAACGCTGGTCTATCGTCGCCTCTTAGAACAATTGTAGACGAACAAATATAGCCCGCAGCTAAAGTTGTGGGCTACCATCGCCGAGCCGTTGTTGGGGCTTAACAGAAACAAGCCAAGCAAGCCGACATCTTGGCCCAAGACATTCGCCATAAGACATTTGCCGCATGATGGAAGCTGAGGGCCGCGCCTAGTGGCCGCCGCGACAGTGTTGCTCTAGGAAGTAGATGTTTTTGTCGAGGCCGCGCACCACTTCAGTCAGCAAATCGCTGGTTACACTGTCGCCTTGATCGGCGCTGATGTCTATGGCTTGGCGGGCGCTGTTGGCCAAGCCCGCATAACGCTCAATCAGCAAATCTAGGGCTTGCTCGCCACTGTCTAGCTTGCGCGGGAACTCTGGCAAGCGGCTGGCGGCGGCGGCCATGCGCGTTGTGCCTTCGGCCGCGCCCCCCAACGCCGTCACGCGCTCGGCGATCAGGTCCACATACAACAGCACTTCGGCGGCCAAGGCATCAAAAAGCTCGTGCAGGGCAATAAAGCGCGGCCCCACAACATTCCAGTGGGCTTGCTTGGTTTGGCTATAAAGATCGCTGGTATCGGCGAGATGTTGGTTCAATAACCCAATCATACTGTCGCGGGTGGGTTCGTTAAGGCCAAGTTTGGTCTGATAATCTGACATGATTACTATCCTTTCGTGGTAAAAACATGTGATTTTCTATTTTAAATGATACCCGTTGTTTGCCAAATCTTACCCTTATGAGTAGGCTTTAATCATCTAGTCCGCATACCTAAAGTGAGCCAACCATGATCCCTATTAGCGACGAACCGCGTACCCACGCCACACCCATTGTCACCTATGCCCTAATTGCCCTCAATATCATCGTGTTTTTGATTGAGATTGCGGTGGGCTTTGATAACGAGGAATTTTTTCGCACCTATGCCTTTATTCCGGCCGAGTTGGGCGACGGCATGGGCGAGTGGCTGACCGTTTTTAGCAGCATGTTTTTGCACGCCGGGCCGCTGCACATTGCGGGCAATTTGCTCTATTTGTGGATATTTGGCGATAATGTCGAAGATGCGCTGGGGCGCGTGCAATATCTCTTTTTTTATGTGGCGGGCGGCGTAGCGGCGGCACTGGCCCATCTGATCACCAACCCCACCTCTGACATTCCTACGGTGGGTGCAAGCGGCGCGATTGCGGCGGTGTTGGGCGCATATTTGGTGCTATACCCCTCTAGCCGCGTGAAAACCCTTATCCCGTTTGGCATTTTCTTTTATATGGCGACACTGCCGGCAGTGGTGGTGTTGGGCTTTTGGTTTGCGTTGCAACTGCTGTCGGGCTTGGCTACATTGGGCGTAGATGACAGTGTAGGCGGGGTGGCGTTTTGGGCCCACATTGGCGGCTTTGCATTTGGCGGGTTGGTGGCCCTCACCATGGCCAAGCCACGCCCCAATTATGGCGGCGGCAAACAACCGCGCTAGGTAGCCATCTCGCGTGTCCTTGCGCGGGCTGGTCTTACGCGGTGGGAGGGGTGGGCCACTTAAAGAGGTCGGCGAGGGGCAGCGCAAATCCGGGCAGAATCGGCTCACCCTTCAGCACATCGCCCTTGGCCAAGCGGATCAAAGGCTGGCCGGGTATATAAACCGTGACCGTTTCTTTGAACGGATCGATCTCGTCCACTGCGGCGGGTGCAATGGGCTTGATCACCCCCGGCAACGAGTCGAATAACTCCAGCAATGCGGCTTCGTAGCGCCCGATGAAGTTGACGATCTGAATGTAGCGCAGGGGCGAGGTCTCGGCGTAGGCATCCAGCGCGCCTAACACATCATCCAGCATAATCGGGATCACGCGCTTGTCTTGGCCGCGCGCCATCAACAACTCGCGGCGCACCCATTCGCTCTCCACCGCATCCGGCGAGAGGCACACCACCATCGCATCACAGTCTTGAATGCCCTTGATGATGGCCTGTAGCCATTCGTCGCCGCCCTTGATGCTGCGGAAATCAATCCACACATCATAGCCCGTGTCGCGCAGGTCTTTGGCCAGCCGTTCGGC
>CAZLPC010000481.1:0-2789 GCA_964561305.1 uncultured Anaerolineae bacterium | reverse complement strand
GCCGCCCGTGCCCCCGCCACCGCCCAAGACCCGCCTGATCTGGATGTGGCCCATACCCTGCCCGAGGACGCAGCCACCCTAAGCTACCCCTCTAGTTGGACCATCAGTTTTGAGACGGTGCGCTTATCAGAAGGCACACTCACCATTGAGTTCATAACTCCTGAAGGTTATCGGCTCGACTTGAATCTGCTTTTTGCGGGCATCGTGGTGCAGTTTGGGGCCGAGCCAACTGATGACCTGCCGACCATTATCGCCGCCATAACGCCTACTATATGGGCCGACGATCTGAGCGACACCAGCATTATCGAAGCGTCGGACGTGTTGCAATTGGGTGCTTATGACTACGCCGAAGCGCTTTTCTTCGAGCCAAGCAACGGCCCCATTTCTTTTGAGGTTTTGGGGATGGCCCGCATCAATCCCGACTATTTATTGGTGAGCGAGGTCGAGACCGACGACCCGCTAGATCGCGCCACATTCGATGAAATACACGCAACCACCAAAGCCGTTATCGCCAGCTTTCAGCTAAACGAGGCGCTTTTTTTGACGCGCAACCCGCTTGTCTTTGACCCCAACGCCCCCAGCAACACCGACATTGCTCCCGCCGATCAACTCAGCCAAAGCTATACCGATGACACCCAATCTATCAGCATTCAATATCCAGCCAATTGGCAAAATTATACTTACAACAGCGAGTTTAGGTTTACCAATGTCAGTGGCGATACCGACTATGAACTCACTATTGCACAGCTAGACACCAGCGTTTTTAGCAGCATTGGCATCCAGTTGGGGTCAGATGCCGAGATAGTGGCACAAGTGGCCGACATTTTCTCTAGTTTGCTGCCGCCCAATTCTCAACCGGCTTTGGTCAGCGGCCTTATTGAGCTTGAATTTGATGGCAGCACCTATGCCGAGTTCGTCTATACCACCCAAGAAGACAATAACACCCGTATTGCCAGTTTTGGCATATTAACCCTAGCCAACAACAACCAATATTTGGTTAATATCATCAGCGACAACAACTCCCTCGACATGTTCTGGGCCGATCATGCACTGGGCCGTGCCATCCTCGGCAGCTTCCAAATCGCCGATTTAGCGCTAGCCTTAAGTAATCTAGCCGTCATCTCGCCCCAAAATGCCGATCAGCTTACCCGTTTAGCAGCCGTCCCCTTCTCTGCGTCTAATTACACTGGCCTTGCTCTTGGGCCCGATGGTAACACGTTGTTTTTCGCAAGCAGCGGCCGCCAGATCACCCAGCTCGATCTTAGTAGCGGCCAAAGCACCAGCCGCATCGAAACCAACTTTTTATGGAAGCCCCGCCGCTTGCTCTATCGCTCTGGCACTGATCAATTATTGGTATGGGGCGATGCTTCCAGCGATCGGGGATCGGTGGTGCAGTTGTGGGATATTGCTAGTGCCGAACAGATCTATGAACAACGCTTTATGATCGAGGACGGTGGTTTTTATCAATATGTGCCATCGCGATCAACGCTGCTAAATGATGGGACTCAATTCATTTTTCAAAGCAGCCAAAACCCCGACATTTTAACCATTATTGAGGTGGCCACAGGCACAACGCTTAACACCATTGTTACGCCATTTGATGAGAACACCAGCACCAGTGCCCTGACTATCTTTAACAACGAGATCGTGATTTGCACGCTCGCACGCCGCCCCAACAACGGCAGCGTTGCGTTGCGCCTGACCCCCAACGGTGAGCGCATCGGTGAACTAGGTGTCACCCTCAGCAGTTGCAGCGGCCTAAGTGCCAGCCCCGACGGCGCAACATTGGCGCTGTTTGGCACAAATCCTATTGAAGCTGAAAATAGTGTGTTGCTGTTGGATAGCGCCAATGAAGTCCTGTGGCAAACGTCATTAAGTAGCTTTTTTGGGGGCACAGTGGGGCTGCTATTTAGCCCCGATGCCAGCCTGATGGTGGTGATTGGGCGCGATGACATGGCGATTTTGGATGCAGCCACCGGCGCGGTGTTGTTGCGCCAGTCCCATGCCCAATTGTTCGACACCGACCAACGCTTTTATGACATAAGCGCCATTTTCTCGTCTGATGGGCGCATGTTAATTGTGCAAGCCAGCGATATTGCCGTGTCATTTTTAGGTATCCCTGAATAGGCTACCCGCTTGCGGGTGCAGGTTCTGTATCGTCCAAACAGGCTATAACAACAGAAGGTTGTATGGCCCCCCACGCACAAACCCCTCGCCACAATGAGGGGTTTGTGCGTGTAGGGAATCTTTATTGTGTATAAGACAACCCGATCTAGCCCCAATGAACGACTCAATCAGTGGTCGGGAACACGTTTATTCTGCAAAAACTCAGCCACATTTGGTAAAGAGGATATTATGCCATCACGCCGCCGCCGCGCCCAACCCGAACGACCTAGCCATGATACCGATCTAGCCCAAGAAGACGACGCGCATTTGCAACCAACCAACACCAACCCACAGTCGGCCCACCTGAGTCCGGCGGGTGTCCTCCAACTACAACGTCGCATTGGCAATCGGGCCGTTGGTCAGTTGATCCAGCGCCAAACCGCGCCCGTTCCCACCATCCAGCGCAATCCCAAAGATCGCCTGATAGAGTACATTGAAAACGATGTACATGGCGAACGAATCAATCGGATAGCGGCCCACTTGCTATCCGCAATGGAGGCTATCGAGGCCAAAGACTGGGATCGGGCCCAAGCCTTGTTATATGACAAAGCGATGGCGAGGGCTGTTGGGCATTCGATAATGCTAAAAACTGAAATCGTTGATACGAAAAATAGAACCCAAGA
>CAZLPC010000480.1:0-2789 GCA_964561305.1 uncultured Anaerolineae bacterium | reverse complement strand
GCACCATCTTCGCCTCGCGGTGGGCCCATGCCTCAACTGAGGCATCGCTTTGCACAAAGTCTAGCTCTTGGCGTAGTGCGATATTTTCGGCTTGCAGCGCAGTGATTGTGCCTTCTACTTGCAATTGTAGATCGCTGTAGGCCCGCCCACGAGTAATGCGAGCACTAAAATTAATGGTCAGCAACAAACCTATCGCCAAAATGGCCACAAACACCACTTGTGTACCTGTCACACGTTGCCGACGGTCGCGGCGGGGGCGTTCGCTTCGTTCGGGGGATGATGAAGCAGCGCGATTTTCCATTAATCAAACTCCTGAAAGCGCCATACCCCACCGACCATTGTCCCTAACACATTTACATCCAAAATATCCATTGGGTCGAGCTTAAAAAGATCACGATCTAGCACGATCAGATCAGCAAAATAGGTGGGCGCAAGCATCCCCAACTGATACTCTTGTTGTGCAGCATAAGCGGGGCCTTGGGTATAACCATGTAAGGCTTCTTGCAATGTTAGCTTTTGAGATGGATACCATCCTTCAGGGCTAGGCGATCCATCGGCGCGGCGGCGTGTAATGGCAGCATGAAGGCCGGCCCATGGGTTAATATCATCCAATGGCGCATCCGATCCCAACGCCAAATGTGCACCAACAGCTAGCTGTGTACGCAGTGCATAGCTGTGTATGCCGCGCTGGCCCCAGTAGCGATCTACCATTTCATAATCTGAAGTAGCATGAATAGGCTGCATTGAGGCGATGATATCTAGATGAGCAAGGCGTGGCGCATCGTCGGCTAGTGTAATTTGCACATGCTCAATACGGTGGCGGCGCGATGATCGCAGAATGCCCGCTTCAGCTTCTTGGGCACGCACGGCTTCAAACACTTCTAAAACATCGTGTACAGCGCGATCACCAATAGCATGAATGGTCGAGAAAAATCCGTGGCGGCTAGCTTTGCTAACCAACTCGTGCATTTCTTCTTTGTCGGTTACAGCAATGCCATAGTTATCGCTGTCGGCATAGGGTTCAACCATCAGGGCTGTTTGTGGGCCCAATGCACCATCCGAGAAAATCTTCAAGCCACCAATACGTAACCACTGATCGCCAAAGCCACTCCGAATCCCTAATTGATAAGCGTGTTCAATGTATGGAACATTGATTTGCTTTACCACACGCAAATGCAGGTTGCCTGCTTCGCGCAACAACTGAAGCGCCTCTAGGCAAACGGGACGATCAAAGTCATGAAAGCCGGTAAGCCCCATTTTTAGGGCCTGTTGTTGGGCATCTTGCATCCACTCGGCGATAATTGGGGCTGTTTCAGTAGGCATCAATTCGGCGACATAGCGCATAGCAGGCGCTTCTAGCAAAACACCCGTGGGTTGGCCGCTGGCATCGCGCACAAATCCGCCACCTGCGGGATCGCTTGTTTCGGTGTTTAAGCCTGCTTTTTGCAAGGCAAGGCCATTAACCCATGCGGCATGGCCGCTGCGATCTACCAGATAGATCAAATGATCGGGGACAATTGCGTCTAAATCGTCAGCAGTCGGAAACTGATTGCCTTCCCAAATGTCTTTGCGCCAGCCAATGCCAAAAATCCATTCGCCTTTTGGTGTGATAGCAGCGCGTTCGGCTACGCGGCGCAAGGCCTCGGCTTTGGTCGGTACATCCACTAGGTCTACGGCCCGCAGTTTGCGCGAGTAGGCGTGCCAATGGAGATGAGCATCGGTAAGACCCGGCAACACGCGCCGCCCATTTAGGTTGGTTTGGGTAGTATTGGCCGTGGCCAAAGGACGAATTAAATCATCAGTGCCCACTGCCACAATGCGCTCACCAGAAATGGCAAGGGCGCTGGCATGGGGTTGTTGTGGGTTTTGGGTGTAGATGTCGCCGTTATAAAGAATGTGATCGATCATAATACCTTATATGGTTGTGATGGTTTTGGCCACACGTAAATGCGCGGGAAAGTTGGGCATATATTTGATGAACGAATCATATTTGTCGTTGTTAAAATCGGCAAGATAGCGGCGTAACACACTCACGACACCGGGGACAATTTGCAGCCCCTTGGCTTTCCGTTGCAACAACACGAATGCTTTGGCTTCTTGCTTGCTAATAGACTCCTCTAGGAACAATGCCACTAATCCCGACACAACCAACTCGGTGAACTGATCGCCCCAATTAGGATAGCGTTCCCGAAATTCGTCGCTAACAGGTAGTGGTTTTTGGGCCACGGGCGCAACTTCGGCGGCATGTTGGCGCAGATAGGACAACATTAACAGCCGCGCATATTCGGTCATGGCGTTGGCATATACATAACCCTTGTCTTCAGTAAATGGCCATGGCGGGCTGTCGCCCCATGCTTGGCGTGGTGGGCAAATGACCAATATTTCGCCACCCACACGCACTCCAATCGTGCGCCCCACAGGATAAAGCAAGTTGGGCATAAACACGAACTGCTCGACAACCTGCCCCACAAATGGCTTTAAGAAGGTATAGAAATCAATGGCTTCTAATACCAGTTGCGCTTCTTGTTTGGCTTTATCCCAGTCGCTTTTTGATTCAGTCCACCATTCTTCGAGCTTGGTTTGCTCATAAAAATTTTGCAGGTGTTCGTTCCAGCGTGGCGGAACCCAACGCGGCACTTGACTCGCGATTAGGTCGGGCCAAGTTAACTTCAAAGCATAGGTATACAACGCATCAAGCGGCGCACCTTGATCCAGCAGCACTTGGGCCCCGGTTACGGCTGGATGATGCGAAAACTCGGCCACACGCTTGGTTGTAAATCGCGCATGAT
>CAZLPC010000479.1:0-2799 GCA_964561305.1 uncultured Anaerolineae bacterium | reverse complement strand
CCCCGCCACACACCATCAAATGCGCCTAAAAACGAACGTGCCCGAACTCGAATTGCCGGTATAAGTGGCAGCGCTGTGGCTACCACCATTAACGGCACAGCCAACGCATAATCGGTTTGCGACCAACGCGCCACAGCATTGGGCAGGCCCAACAGTGTCAACTCGATAAAGAAAAATGCGCCCAACGCAAAACTGCCCCACCCCGACAATGTGCCGCGTGGGGGTGGCGATTCTTCTAGGCGCTGGATTTCTAGCTCGGTCAGAGTGCTATAGCTAGTGATGATGAGGGCGATAATAGCTGCCCCCAAAAAGAATTGCTCGTTTTCGACCCCAAAAACATCGCGGGTGGCATCCCATGTTAAATCGCGTGTATCGTTGAGCGCGCGGATCAACATATCCAGCAGCACCCCCAGCAATAACATCGGCGGAAAATGTGCGGGCCGCCGCATAACAATTAGCACCATATAGAGCAAGCTGGCCCCTACCACCAATGCCGCCGCCAATGGGGCCGAGTCGGGTACTTGCAAGGCCATGCTACGCCCCACCACCGCCACCGCCACCGCTAGCGGAATGCTCCACAGTGTGCGTCCCAAGATAATCGCCAACAATGGGGTAAGCAAAGCAATGCCCACCGCAAAAAATTGGCGTTCGACATCGGCGGGTTCGATATAGCCGGGTAAACTGGCCAATGGGCTAGGATCAAGCACGCGCCGCACCAAGTCGGCGCTGTTGACATTGGCATAAAGTGTGCCATACAAAAAGCGTATCGCTTGGATCAGCAGCAGACCGATCAGGCCTGCCTCTATCGAGCGCAAAAAGTCTCGTCTTAGTCGCATGTTGCTAAAACAGCCTTGTCAAAGTGTTGTTATATACCGCCTAGCATTGTACATACGTTCGGCCATCTCGCCAATGAAAGATAAGCAGCCTATGACAATAACTTTGGCACTTTAGATAGGCCAATGCTATCAACTGCTTCATTCTAGCAACAAGATCAATGTCCAAAGGATTAAATAAACTAAACAAAGCATCTTTAATTTTTTAGATATCTAATTTTTTTGAAGGTCACTACACATAGATTTGCAACTGAAATTTTATAGCAAACTTAATCGCTTGTTCATCTAAAGCACAGCTAAAAGTCTTGACATTAGAAGAAATCCTATTATAATATATCAATCACATTGTAAGAATTGTTAGAGATTCATTTGGTATAGGGTATATTTATGCGGCGTAAGCAGCACCGGATAGCGGTGTTAGGCGCTGCTTTTGTGTCTTTACCCTAGAGCAGTTATTATCAACATTTTTGCTGGCATTTTAGGTATTGGTAGATGTGCGTCCTCATGCACAACAAAGCATTGAGTACCTCTTCATGGTTTCCACTTATCACAAATAAATAACCGTACAGGAGGATACCCCTTGGAGGCGAAAGATTTTAGCGCCCTTCGTATTAACTTGGCATCACCAGAAAACATCATGTCGTGGTCGTATGGTGAAGTAACCAAGCCAGAAACCATTAATTACCGTCGGCTTCGCCCAGAAAAAGACGGCCTGTTTTGCGAGGCGATTTTTGGCCCCACCAAAGACTATCAATGTTATTGTGGCAAATATAAAAATATTCGCTACAAGGGCGTGATTTGCGATAAGTGTGGTGTCGAAGTTACCCGATCATCAGTTCGGCGCGAACGGATGGGCCATATCCATTTGGCTGCTCCTGTCGCGCATGTTTGGTATACCCGTCGGGTGCCAAGCTATCTTGGCTTGCTGCTAGACGTGAATCGTCGCGATCTGGATCGTGTGCTTTATTTTGCACAATATGTCATAACTTATGTTGATGAAGAGGCCCGCAACCGCGCCTTGCATCGTCTAAGCGACGAAGAACAACGCCACGAGCAAAACCTATCTAAAGATTTAGATATGTTGGTGCAGGGCATTTTGCAAGACCGCGACAGCCACCTAGAAGCGTTGCAAACTGAAATTAATGCGATTTATGATCGCTTTAATGCCCAACGCGATCAATTGTCGGATACGGTCACCAATGAAGGCCAGTACATTCAAGATCGCATCGAAAAAAATCTCAATACTGTCACAAACGAAAATATCGTTTTTGAGGCTACCAATACCATCATTGCCCGTGAAGGTGAGACACTTGGCTATCAGCATATCGAGTTGGTGCAGGCCGCCGCATCGTCGCGCCTTACTCAAATTATGACTGAAATTGAGAACGAACGAGCCGCAGCCCTGTCACATTTAGATGCCGAAGCCGACCGCGTTAATGATCAAACCAGCCTTCAGATTGAAGAATTGCAAGAAAAAGCAGATGATCGTTTGGGCGAAACCCGTGACAAGCTGCAACAAGCCCGCCGCGACCTAGAGAGCCTGAAGGTTATTCAGTTCTTGGGCGAGCAAGACTACCGAGACCTTAAGACACGCTATGGCAACGTCTTCCGTGCCGACATGGGAGCCGAGGCCTTCTATGAGATCCTAAAAAACATGGATCTCGATCAACTGAGCAAAGAACTGTGGATTGAAGTCCGCACTACACGCTCGAAGCAACGCCGCAAAAAGGCTACCCAACGCCTGCGTGTTGTTGAAGCCTTGCGGAAGAGCCAAAATCGCCCAGAATGGATGATTTGGACAGTCTTGCCCGTTATTCCGCCCGATTTGCGCCCAATGGTGCAGTTGGATGGTGGTCGGTTTGCTACCAGCGACCTTAACGATCTCTATCGGCGTGTTATCAACCGCAACAATCGTTTAAAGCGGTTGTTAGAGTTGGGAGCGCCCGATGTTATTGTACGCAACGAA
>CAZLPC010000478.1:0-2799 GCA_964561305.1 uncultured Anaerolineae bacterium | reverse complement strand
CGTATCAGTGTGATTGGCAATTTTAATAATTGGGATGGCCGCATTCATCCCATGCAAACCCGCGGCGGCGCAATCTGGGAACTATTCATCCCCAACTTGGCAGTGGGTGAAATTTATAAATATGAGATTGTGTCACGCATAAACGGTTATCGTGCCGAAAAAGCTGATCCTTATGCACTGGGTAGTGAGTTGCGGCCACTAACTGCGTCGGTCATCACCGATTTAAGCACATATCAATGGGAAGATGACGCATGGATGGCCGCCCGTCAGCAGCGCGATCCGTTGATCGAACCCATGAGCATCTATGAGGTACATTTGGGATCGTGGCGGCGTAAAGATGGCAACGAGTGGTACAGCTATCGTGATTTGGCCGATGAGCTGGTGAGTTATGTGAAAGACATGGGCTATACCCACCTTGAATTGATGCCCATTGCCGAACATCCCTTTGATGCATCGTGGGGTTATCAAGTGACAGGATATTATGCCCCCACCCGACGCTTTGGCACACCCCAAGACTTCATGTATTTTGTGGATCAATGCCACCAAAACGGCATTGGCGTAATTTTGGACTGGGTTCCGGCCCACTTTCCTAAAGACGGCTATGCCCTTAGCTATTTCGATGGCACACATCTCTATGAACACGCCGACCCCCGCCAAGGTGAACACCCCGACTGGGGAACCTATATCTTTAACTATGGACGTAACGAGGTACGCAACTTTTTGCTGGCCAATGCCTTGTTTTGGCTGAAAGAATATCATATTGATGGGTTGCGGGTGGATGCAGTGTCGTCAATGGTCTATCTCGACTTCTCGCGCAAAGACGGCGAGTGGATTCCTAACCAATATGGCAGCAACGAAAATCTGCCGGCCCTCGACTTCTTGAAAGAATTTAATGAAGTGGCCCACCGCGAAGCACCCGGCACTTTTACCATTGCCGAAGAGTCTACGGCGTGGCCGATGGTCTCGCGCCCGACATATTTGGGCGGCTTGGGCTTCACCTTTAAATGGAACATGGGTTGGATGCACGATACCTTGCTCTATTTTCAAAAAGACTCTGTTTATCGGCGCTTTCATCATCATAACATCACCTTTTCGCTAGCCTATGCTTTTAGCGAGAATTTTGTCTTGTCGTTATCCCATGATGAAGTGGTGCATGGTAAAGGATCACTAATGGGCAAAATGGCCGGCGACTGGTGGCAAAAATTTGCATCGCTGCGGGCCCTTTATGGCTTTCAATATACCCATCCCGGCAAGAAGTTGTTGTTTATGGGGCAAGAATTTGGCCAATGGGCCGAGTGGAGCGAAACCCGCAGCCTAGACTGGCATCTAACCGACCATTTCGCTACACACCATCAGCTGCAACAATGGCTAAAAGACCTTAATCATTTTTATCAAAACCAACCGGCCCTATATGAGCAAGATTTTAGTCATGAAGGCTTTAAGTGGATTGAAGCCAACGATGCCGACCAAAGCGTGTTTACCTATATCCGCATTGCCAAAAACCCCGACGATTTCTTGATCATCGTCTGCAACTTCACTCCATTGCCACGCTATCACTATCGGGTTGGCGTACCCAAACGAGGGCGCTACGTCGAATTGCTTAATAGCGATTCTGAGTTATATGGCGGCAGTAACGTGGGCAATTTGGGCGGTGTATATTCAACTGATCACTGGTGGCACGGCTATAACCAGTCCATTTATCTCACTGTGCCGCCGTTGGCAATTGTGGTATTGCGCTGTGAGCCGTATGAGTAGCTATTTGCAAATTTTTCGGCCCTGTTCTATGCTATGGCGCAGAGATATAGAGGACAGTAGAGGCGACTATCATGAGTTTAAGTGATGCTGCGGCGCGATTTCGTAAAATAAGTGCTGATAAGGCCGAGGATAACCCCGAAGCCGAACCCCTTGATCCGGCTGAAGTGCGCTCTTTGCGGGCGCGGATGTTGGGCGTATTATTGCGGGATGCGCGGCTAGATTCGGGGTATACTGAGCAAGACATCGCCAATTATTTGGGTGTGGATGTAGATGATGTACTGGTATGGGAATATGGCTATGGGACACCCAGCCTGCCCTTACTAGAGGTATTGGCCTATTTTCTTAGAATTCCTGTTAGTCATTTTTGGGGAACCGAGACACTTCAGCAACAACAACTCGACCGCACCATTGATACTGACGAATATATCACCGTTCGCACCCGCATGATCGGCTTAATGATGCGTACCCGCCGCGAAGCACAAGGCCTTAGCACCGATGCAGTGGCCCAACGCCTCGACATCCCCACCGATGAATGGGTGTATTATGAGCAAGGCTATTATCAAATTCCGATGGCGCTGCTGACCGAAGTCGCCAATATCTTAGATGTTAGTGTCGGCTACTTTTTAGATAGCAGCAGCCGCGTAGGAGAATTTTTTGATCTTTTAGAAACCATGAAGCTATTTACAAAAATGGACGGCGACGTGCGCGATTTTGTATCAGTACCCTCCAACGAGCCTTATATTCGGCTGGCTATGACACTGGCCAAAATGCCTACCGAGTCGCTCCGCGAATTAGCCGAAGGTTTATTAGACATTACGCTTTAAGAAAGCAGACAAATCACCATGTCAAGTGGAACAGAACTACAAGGCAGAGCAACACATTTTTATGAAAAAGATAAGCACGCCGAGGCGCTCCCGCTTTTTGAAGAAGCGGTTGCCGCTTATACAGCCGAAGGCAATGCCGTTATGGCCGCCGAGATGCGAGTAAATTTGGCGCTGACCCACAGTGAACTTGGCGCTCATGAAACCGCCCTAGAACTAATGC
>CAZLPC010000477.1:653-2803 GCA_964561305.1 uncultured Anaerolineae bacterium | reverse complement strand
GCTTGCATGGTGTTCATGGTGTTGCTCCTTTAGTTATTAGATTGTTCTCAATAGTTCAGATGTTTGGGAAAAAAAACGGGCGACCACGCCGAAAAACACGGACGACTACAGGGTCACCCTACAGAATGTCGTGGCCATGCGGTGCATTAGGCCGGTTGAAGGGCTGCTTTTTCCCAACGTGGCAGCCTGACCCCCTTAATCAACAACCACAACGGAAAAGCAACCTCGGCAATGACAATAGGAAATACCAGCAGTGGCGGGGTCTCTTGATACGCATCCAACAGCAAAATAGCAACACTATCAATGGCATAGCCACATGCGGCCACCATAAGCAGTGCTCCTAGTAAGCGCGGAAAATAGCTTGACCGAAAAACAAGATAGCCCAACACCACCAGATGCAGCGCAAAAAACACCAAGCCCAACCCAAAGCCATAGGCATGGGCATCAATAAACAACATTACCAGCGCGTGCAACTGCCCTTCATCAAACAGCGCCAAATAATAAGCGTCGCCTAACAGTTGCAACACCAAGAAGTAGTTGAGCAGATTGAGGCCATGAATGGCGGTCATCGTTAGGCGGGCCGCCGCCGCCACCAGTGCCAGCGTTTTATTGACCGGAGCCAGCAACACATATAGCAACACCGACAATATCACCTCGCTTAACAACACCACAAATTGGCCCCCAATGCCCACGCGAAACAACGTTTCATCGGCTTTGATATTGTTGGCGGTGGCGCTGGCATCATTTGCCACAAATATGATGATATAGAGCAAGCCCGCCAAACGTGCAAGGCGCAGGCCATCATAACGGGAAGTAGAGTTGATTTGCATGATTTTTGCCTCTTTTTTGATTGTAAATATTATGAACGAGCAGCAACCACGCCGGGGTTGGCCACAACGCGGGTGTGGTGTTGGGCGATGGCCGCCGCCATCCGATCGCCATTCACGCCCCGCACCAGCAGCCACCCACACAAGCCAAACTCGGCGACCAACGTCACCAGCAGCGCCGGATAGGCCAGCACATTCAGATTAATGTCCATCACCATGGCCACCAAATCTATGACATAGCCAAACGGGGCCAGCATAAGCAACACGCCCAACAGCTTCGGAAAATAGCCAGCGTGATAGATCACATAGCCCAATGGAAACAGCCACGCCCCAAAAAATATGCCAGCGAATTGATAGCCATATTTGTGCAGGTCTAAAAAGAACACGACCAGCAGATTGAGTTGGTCGGTATCAAAGCCAGTCACATAGCCGTCACTTAACAACAGCACCACCGCAAACTGGTTTAGCATATTCAACACCATAATGGCCACGCTGACGCACACCATCAACAGAAAAAGCAGCGCCATGTTGTGGTTAACGGGCTTCAGCAAGACATAGAGGGCCATCGCCAGCAGAAAATAGGTGGTTTGGGCCACAAAATCGCTTAAAATACCCACCCGAAAAAGTGTCAGGTCGGCCTCTATGTTGGCGACAGTTGCGGCGGCATCGTCTGCCACAATCAGGCCGTCGCGCACGCCAAGTTGGGCAAAAGTACCGCTTATAATCAGAACCAGATAAAGTAACCCCGCTAGGCGGGCAATGCTTGGGTTGGGCAAGTTAGTCGTCATGTTTTTTTAATACTCCGTTTTTTGGTATAAAGTCTTGCAGATAGATTCAGTGGTTCACAATTTGGTTTTTTGGGCGAGCCCACAAGCACAACCCCTATCCCAAAAACCCCATAGCCGCGCCATTGTAGGGGCGATCCCTGTGTGGTCGCCCATGTTTCTGCATGTGGTCGCCCATGTTTTTGCATGTGGTCGCCCACTGCTTCTCCAACAGCCTCTGAGATTGAACTTAGGTGCATTGAATCATGCTAGCCACAACACAGTTGCTGTATGGCTGCCCTAGAATTGAACGCTGCAATGCTGAGAGAAAAGGGGTTAGGGTCTGGGTGCGGGCTTCGGCCCTAAGATGCATCCTCCTCTGGTTCATACGAGAACACGGCTTCTAATGGCACTTCAAAAACCCGCGCAATCTTAAAAGCCAGCTCTAGTGACGGCGAATATTTGCCTTTTTCGATGGCCACAATGGTCTGGCGCGTTACGCCCACCAAATCGGCTAGCTGTTGCTGCGTCATTTCATCACGATGAAAGCGCAACGTGC
>CAZLPC010000477.1:0-643 GCA_964561305.1 uncultured Anaerolineae bacterium | reverse complement strand
GTTCGAGCGTCTCGAGCAACGTGCGGATGGTGTTGGTGATGGCAGTCTTGGTCATGTTATAGCCCACTCCGATAAAAATAGAGGTGAGTGATGCCCCATGCAATTTCGCTTAGAAAAAAGGCCAACACCTGCAAATTAAACATGACATACATCGGCTGATCGAGGGCTACTGCGCCCATCGCCACCAAAAACCCCCCACTAAACACATAAAATGCGTTGCGCGTGGCCCGCAACTCGATAGATTTATCAAATTCGTCGGTAAACGATGGGCCTTCTTCTTGTGTGACGACGATATTGATAACCGTAAACACCACTTCTAAAACCACATTCACCACAATATGGAACGGAACCAACAACAAAATAGCCACGCCCCAATTGGTGCTTTCTAAGCGCCCCGCTTGGTGCAGGTGCAGCACCACCCCAAAAAAACCCCCATAAGTTACGAGGCTACACATGAGATAGACAATGTTGCGTTTTTCTTGAAAAGACATGTTACTCTCTTGTCGGCTCAACTAGACACGGCGTTAATCTTGATTGACATAATGTATACCAGAATATACTCTGTGTCAAGTATTTTTTACATGTAAAATCCAAATAGAAGCCCCAAGCGCATGGTGGTGCGGCGCAAGGGGCCAGAAGATTG
>CAZLPC010000476.1:0-2804 GCA_964561305.1 uncultured Anaerolineae bacterium | reverse complement strand
CTGTTGCTGCTGACACCGCTAATCGAACCACCACCCGCACCAGTCACCTTAGAAAATTGGCGTTCGGCGCGTGCCGATGATATTGCTGCCGAATTAGCCGGAGCCGACACCATTGCACCAAATGGGCGGCGCGTCTATACGGTTCTCGATACCAACTATCAAATTGGGGCCCAAAGTACGCGCACCTATCCACAAGTGCCCGAGGGTGCAAGCTATGGGGATATGTTGTTAAGTGTGGATGTGCTGGCAACCGAAGGTGATGATGTGGCTTGTGGTGTATCTGTACGCGATATTGGCAACGCTGACCGTGTGTTGGTTTATGGTGGTGTAAATGGCGATGCGGGGGTGATTATTGTACGTAGTGGTGAGGTATACGCGCATACCTACGATATCCTTGCGCCTTCTGACGAGCCGTTGGCGGGTGGGGCCACGCGCCTAACGTTAATTTTGCAAGGCCCCTATGTGTTGGTCTATATCAACGGGCGCTATTTCACTACCCAATATAGCCCACCAACAAGCGGTGCAATGGGGGTTGTGTTGCTGAATTATGCTGATGATAGTGGGCGTTGTGCGTTTCGTAATTTGTGGATTTGGCAGTGATTCTCATTTGCACCAAATATTGATTCAGTAGTACGCTTGAGGCATTAGCATGTACAAGGATATTGAATCATGACCCCGACCACAACCGATTTCGCCATCGTTCAAACGCTTGCCTATGCCGATGTCTTTAACTTCCCGATGTCGGTCGCCGAAATTCATCATTTTTTGATTGGGCACTTGGCGGCACTATCCGAGATTCAGACCGCGCTTACCCACCCCTCAGATTGGCTGTGCCAATATATCCAGTCTCAATTGATTGAAGGGCAACCGTTTTATGCTTTGCAAACCGCCAATTCCACTATTTTCGAGCAGCGCCAACGCCACCAGCAAGCCTCGTGGCAGCTTTGGCCAAAAGCGATACGCTATGGTAAGTGGTTAGGATATTTGCCATTTGTACGGATGGTGGCCATGACGGGGGCGCTTTCGGTGCATAATGCCAGCAGCCTAGATGATGATTTGGATTATATCTTGGTGGTTAAAACTAGGCGTGTGTGGCTAGCGCGATTGTTTGCAGTGGCAATGGTACGAGTTGTCCGTGTGTGGGGCGTAACGCTGTGTCCCAATTATGTGTTGGCAACGGAAGCCATGCCGTTACCTAAAGCCGATTTATTTTTGGCCCACGAAATCAGCCAGATGACTCCGTTGGTTGGGCACGCTGTATATTATGAAATGCGTGCGCTTAACACTTGGTCAATTGATTTTTTGCCGAATGCCATTGCACCGTTTTTTCCGACAGTTGAGGCCGCTCCGCATGGTGTGGCGGCCGCCACCAAAGCCGCTTGTGAATGGCTGTTAGGTGGCTTTATCGGCGACCGCCTAGAAGCATGGGAGATGCGCCGCAAACTCCGCAAATTAGGGATGCACCTTCAAGCCAATGATGAAGTTAAACTTGATGAACAACAGGTAAAAGGCCATTTTATGAGTTATGGCCAACTGACCCTGCAACGCTATCATGATCGCTTAGTACACCTTGATCTGATGCCACATCCACTCGATCAAAGCTCGGCTGCCGATTAGTCGAGTTTTAACGTTAGATAGGCCTCGTTATAAAATATGCCATTAACCAGCAGGGCACGGGGTTCGATACCCCATTCAACAAAACCAAGACTGACATATAGACTTTTCGCGGCTGTATTTTCATTGATCACTGCAATATGAATTTGCTTTACCGCCGGTAGGCCTTTGGCTTGTTCAATAATAGTAGTCATCAAGTGGCGGGCAATGCCCTGTCGCCGCCTATCCGGATGCACATAGACCCCCCAAATAATAGACTTGTGGCGTAACTTAATGGCTTCGTGCTGAAAAAAGCCGGCCATTCCAATTAATAAATCATCTTCAAAGGTGCCAAAAATACAATTATTGGGTTGTTGCTGGTTTTTCAAGCGTTCGATAGTGTGGGTAAGTGGACGCGACAGCTCATCTTCATAGGCGCTGCTAAAAGCAGCAGGGCTTTCTTGTAGCGCATATAACCGCAAATTTCGGAAGGCTTCGGCTTCGGCAACTGTCAATGGGCGACTATTCATTACTTGCTCCTAACTCAAATCAAATCGTCTTAACTGTAGTCGTGCTTGCTTGTAAAAGCAAATCGCTGTAGCATAAAGTGTATACGCCTGTATACACTCTTGCGAGGTTTCCATGAAGGCAGTAATGGTACTTGATGCTGGCAACAGCATTATCAAAGCTAAAATGAATGATCGAGAAGTGACGTTTCCTCATGCGTTGCGGCGGCTTACCGAATCAGAGTATCAACAAGTGATCGAACGCGCCGGCCCCAGCGGCCCACCCGCCGATTATATGCGTGTGAACGGCGAGTATTATGTGATTGGCGAAAGTGCAGAGCGTCATGGCACTGTAACACGCCGTACCGGAGCAGCCCGCTATACCCGTGATTATTATGGGGTATTTGTGGCGGCCACTTTGGGGCGTTTGATGGATTATGGTGTAAATGTATCTTTATTTGGCAGCCACCCCCCCGGCGATGTCATCTACCGCGACAATTTAATGGAGTCGGCAGCGGGCGATTGGAATTTAGAAATTGGGGGCAAAGAGCGCCGTTTTCGGGTGAACTATGTGAACACTTTTGAAGAACCTGTTGGCGGCCTGATGAATTTGTTGCTAAGTGAAGATGGCCGCCATTTTCGGCGCTCAGATTTAGATGGGCGCTCATTAGTGATTGACATCGGTGGACACACCACCGATTGGCT
>CAZLPC010000475.1:0-2809 GCA_964561305.1 uncultured Anaerolineae bacterium | reverse complement strand
ATTGCACGGGCCATCCGCGACTGGTTCATTTTGCATCTTGGGCCAGTCAATGTCATTATTGACATCAACATTCCCCCCTTCGTTGAATCCATTGATTTTTATATCCGCGATAAAATGCGCGAATGTAGTATTTTTGTACCAATTATCGGCCCAGAATGGTTGTCGCTGTTGCACTTGCGGATGAATGGCACTCAGCCCGATATTGCTCGCATCGAGGCGCGTATCGCATTAGAGGAACACATAGCGGTTGCACCAGTTTATATTGGGGGGGCGGCTCGCCTACGCGAGATCGATCTGCCTGCCGACATTGCCACCCTAGCCACCTTAAAACACAGCCGCGTAGATGCCAATGGTAACTTTGAAGAAAATATGGCAAAGGTCATTGCCGACCTCAGAAAAGCCTCCGAAACACACAACGCACTATTAGGGCGTATTGACGTAGACAAGCACTATGCCGCCTTCGAAAGTGCAATGCATTATGGCAACCTAGACGATGCCCTACACTATCTTAATGAAATCCACGATTATGGAATTGTGCCACGCCCGTTTCGGCTGCAAATTCGCCAACGCATCCGCACCGTTAAACGACAAATTCAAGTGATCACAGGCGGCCCGATTTATGAGCATATCGCTGGCTTGATAGAGATTAATCCTGCACTGGCTTATGAAAAACTGACATTGTTTTTGGCTCAATATCCCGAAATTGGCGATCCTGAACAGTTATTGTTTAAGCTCATACAACCCTCTGATGAAGTTTTGGCGTTGCTTGAACCCCTAGATGACATTGAGACCAGCGCCCAACAACGCTTGTCCATCGGTCGCCAATTGGCCGAGCTAGACGATCCCCGACCGGGCATTGGCTTGCGTTCGGATGGCGTTCCTGACATTGCATGGCTTAAAATTCCAGAAGGTGATTTTATATTTGGCTTTGATCGCCATCTTGAACTGCCCGAATTTTATATTGCACAATACACCATCACACATGCTCAGTTTAAGGCCTTTATAGATGCTGGCGGCTTTGTCAATGAAACATGGTGGCAAGACCTTGCCGAGTTTGAGACTGAAGAGGGCGAGCAACGCTGGCCGATTAAAAACTATCCACGAGTGCGCGTATCGTGGTATGCAGCCATGGCATTTTGCAAATGGTTGAGCAGCAAGCTAAACACAGAAGTGCGTCTACCGACTGAGCAAGAATGGGAGAAAGCCGCACGTGGCGTAAACGGCATCATCTATCCGTGGGGTGCGACTTATGTGGCTGGCTATAGCAATATTAACGAGGCCATTAGCGGCATCAGCCCGACTAATCTGCGTGAACCAGTGGCAGTTGGCATGTATCCACATGGGCAATCACCTTATGGTATCCATGACATGATCGGCAATGTTTCTGAGTGGTGTTTGAATGACTTTGGCAATCCTGATGCTACAGCAGATGATACCGACATTTCTACCAATGAAAAACGCTCAATGCGAGGTGGCTCTTGGAGTAGCGACCGTCTTTTTGCACACACTGTGCGGCGGCGCGGAGAGTTACCCGCCACCCAATTTAACGACATTGGTTTTCGGGTGGCGTGTAGCTCATTACCAGATATTGCGCTTAACTAAAGGCTTTATTATTCTTCCTCGAACTCGTTGCTCCATTCCAGTTCGAGGTCGCCAATGAACACTGTGTCGCCAGATTGAACGCCGGCATCTTCTAGTGCCTTACTAATGCCCATCGCTTCCAAAATACGCTGAAAGCGATTGAGGGCATGGTCATAGTCCCAATAGGTCATGGCAGCAGCGCGTTCGATACGCTTGCCACTGACCTGAAATACCCCATCTCGCACGCGCTGAACGGTGAAGAACGACTCGTCGGGCTGCATTTCATAAACAGCCATTTCATCTTCGGGCACAGCCTCTTCAAACGTCACTGGGTCTGCATCTTTAACCGTTTGCAGCAGTGTATAAACTTGTTGCATTAATGCGTCCACATTTTGCCGCGTAACCCCTGAAATAGACATCGGTTGGTGTCCAAGTTTTTGGAGCGCAGCTTGCAGATTGGGCCATGCTGCTTGTGCATCGGGCATGTCCATTTTGTTAACCACCACCACCATCGGACGTTCCAGCAAGCGCTCATCAAACAACGCCAGTTCGGTGTTAATTTGATGAAAATCGGCAAGGGGGTCAGAGGCAGTACCATCTAGTAAATGGATCAACACCCGGGTGCGCTGCACATGGCGCAAAAAGTCATGCCCCAAGCCCACACCTTGATGTGCCCCTTCTACCAAGCCGGGAATATCGGCCACCACCATCTCGTCATAGCCCAAATAGACCACGCCTAAATTAGGAACCAGCGTCGTGAAAGGATAATTGGCAATGCGCGGCTTGGCATTAGACACTACCGACAAGAGTGTACTTTTGCCAGCATTGGGCACGCCCACAATCCCAACATCGGCTACCAGTTTTAATTCTAGGTTCAGCCACAGTTCTTGACCGGGCTCGCCTTTTTCGGCCATGCGTGGGGCTTGGTTGGTGCTAGACTTAAAGCGTGTATTGCCGCGTCCGCCGCGCCCACCTTTTAAGACAATCACCCGTTGCTCTGGCCGGGCTAGGTCAGCCAATAAACGACCTTCTTGGTCACGGATTAATGTCCCTACCGGAACTTCAATCACCAAGTCAGACGCATCAGCGCCAGTTTTGTTAGCAGAACCCCCGCGATTCCCATGTTCGGCCCGATAATGAACTTGGTTGGCAAAGTTACGTAGTGTATTGACCTTGGGATTGGCGACAAATATCACATCGCCGCCACGCCCACCATCGCCACCACTGG
>CAZLPC010000474.1:0-2812 GCA_964561305.1 uncultured Anaerolineae bacterium | reverse complement strand
CCCGCTTGCCAATTTTGCCTTCAAGGTCAACAATGGTCATGCCTTCGGTTTGGTTGGGGTTTTCGATAACAAAACCGCCAAGTTTGTCGTCTTCATCGCGGGCCCACACCACCAAAACATCGGCAATGCTTGCGTTGCCAATCCAGCGTTTGGCCCCATTTAGGATATAAGCATTACCGTCGCGGGTGGCCGTGGTGCGCAGGTTGACGGCATCTGAGCCGTTGGTGGGTTCGGTTAGGGCAAACGCGCCAATTTTTTCGAGGCGGGCCATGGCGGGCAACCAACGGGCGCGTTGCTCTTCGTCGCCCAACATGCCGATAGAAGACATGGCGAGGCCGCTATGCACGCCTGCAAAAGTAGCAATTGAGCCATCGCCCCGCGAAAATTCATAGGTGAGCAAGCCCATTTCAATTGCATCTAGCCCAGCACAGCCATAGCCTTCCATCATGCCACCCCAAATAGGGAGTGTTTTCATTTTTTCGGCGATGGGCCACGGAAACTCGGCCTTATCCCAGAAGGGGTTAATGTGGGGCTTCACTTCGCTTTCGACAAAGCTGCGGATCATCAAGCGAAACTCGCGCTGCTTATCGGTAAGTTTGCTGTCTAAGTTAAAAAAGTCAAAGGCTTCTAGCTCGATCTGCTCGGTTGCCAATACCATGAGGTTGTGTTCCTTCAGAAAATTAATTGAACCGCGATTTGATTATAGACTTTAGTATAACCAAATTTGTGTTGCTTGTCACGAACAAGTTTCTGTAGATTGCAAATTGGGTATTTTGGGCTACACAAGAACCCCATGACTGCGCCATTGAAGGGGTGATGTGCTTGTGCCCGCCGATGTTGTTGTAGGAAATTGTGATCTACTGATTTTTTAGGAAATGCGTTGATTCTTAGAAAAATATCTGAGAGCACCCAAACAATAGCTACTATACGACCAAAGTGATATTATTTCTCGTCATTTGCACCACTCTAAAAGGGCACATACTATGCGAGAACACAGCCACAAGCCCACATCGTCCAAAAATCAAGCAGAATCCCCCCTAGCGTTATCGGGCGATAGCTCCTCTAAGCAAGCCCACATGCTACATCTACAACGCACAATCGGTAATCGCGCTGTGCAACGTTTAATACAACGGCGAGAATCGGGTGGGGTGATTACGATACCGCGGCCCATTGATCCCATTAACGATTTAATTGTTGTTGAAGACCCGTTTAGAAAAATGATGGGTAAGATGGAAGCCGCCGCTCGCAAATTTGTTATGGAGCATTTGCGACTAACAGGAATGTTGCCAAAATGGGAACAGATGATGCGTGACCCTAAATTTGCAGCAGCCGTCGAAGCCGAAAATGATCGCATTTATAACGATGCGATGGAGCAAATTACGGCGCGGATCGCTAAGGAAAACGCCGACCGGCGCGAGCGAGACGATGAAGCTGCTCGTGCAAAGCCTGCTGAACCTGAAGAAGAAGAAACCGTCGAAGCCGAGCAACCTTCATACGTAATGAAGGATATGCCAATGCACGACTATACCCCAGATACCAGCGAAACAGATGCCTTGGCGGCTTATCGTAACGCGATGACGGCGGCATTGGTTGCGTATGGGATAACCCAAGAACGCACGCGCCACGAAGAACGAATTTTGGCAGAACAACCAGCAATAATGGAGCCGTTGATAGCTGAAGTAAAAGGTATGCTTGATAGCGTTGAAGATAACCGCCGCAACCAGTATCAAAGTGTCCAGCGCAATCTCTTAGAGGCCATTGCGTTGTATCCTACACTAAGCCGCCGCGACCGATTGGCTAATTCCAGCTCTACAAAAGGGACACCAGCTTATATTCGGGCTAGATTAGATACTTTATATGCTAGCCCAGCGCCAGTCACTTCGATGACAAAGGAAGAGCGCGAGTGGGCCGATTTTACTGCTCGTGTAAGCGCTGGCTGGACTGCTTTCAGCAATAGCAACTGGGCCCCTGCACTACGAGGGGTCAATAACAATCGTCAATATAGAGCGCCAGACAGCGTGAAAGCTCGCTTAAGGCGGTCGGGTGGTTCTATTATGATTAACGGTGCAATTTATACGATATCTCATAGTAATACGGCAGGGGTGTCGTTACATCGGTCACTACCGACAAATGTGCGCCGAATCGGCTTTGAGTCCTACATTTTTCATTTGTAAAATGAGAGCAGAATGTTGCATTTGTGCTGCTATTTTGTAACAATATGCCCCAAACTGTAAATTTGCCAGCCAAAATAGGTTTAAAGTGTTGGTGTTATAGGGTTGGGTTGAAATAATGGATAAATCGGTTCAGCTTTTTTCGGTGGGTAGCTTTAAAGTACGGATGGAGTCGTCGGCGGTGGTGGGTTGGGTTGTGATGGTGGCCATTGGCGCTAATTTGGTGATGTTCATCTATGGCGCTAACTATGCCGACGGCTTGCGTTTTGGCATGTTATATTGGCTAATCCATTTTGGTGGCATTTTGACCCACTATCTTGGGCATATTATAGCGAGCCATTGGGTAAGGCATCCGATGACAGGCCTTGAGTTTTGGTGGATATTTGGGCGTTCGTTGTATCCATCGGATGAGCCAGCGCTGCGTCCGCGCCAGCATTGGATCCAGCTAGTACGCCATCGACAGCTGCAGCACACGGCAGCGCAGCGTCAGCGCAGGACCCTTCGAATCAAGTGCGAGGCGACGGGGCGCGGAGCGCCGAGCGCTGCGACGGGCTCGCGGAGCAGCAGGAGGCCCCGTTCGAGAGCCTGACGTGTGAGCGCTGCCTCGGGCACGCGCAAGCTACCTGCGAAGAGGCGCGCAA
>CAZLPC010000473.1:0-2815 GCA_964561305.1 uncultured Anaerolineae bacterium | reverse complement strand
AGTTGATGCCCGTAATCCGCAACGGAATGGGGTTAGTGTTGGTTAGGCGGAAGCGTACCACACCATTGTTTTCAAAGGCCGCAAACTGGAAGCTCAGATTAGTGCAGTTGGGTGTCGAAGTAGCAGTTGCGGTGGCAATAACACTGGGTGGTGGAATGTTGGGGTTTAGCACACAGGCCCCATCATCAAAGAACAAGCGTGTCTCATGGAAATCATTGATCACTAGGCCCGCTTGCGTTAATGAGCCAGAACCGTAATTCTGGAAGATCACATCCCAGTTGGTTAAAGCACCACCACCCGTAAATTCACGATTCACAAAGGGCGTGGTTAGCCATGCACCATCAGCGCCGGCCGACCCGATAGAAGTGGTTGGCGTAAGGTCGGGAGCGCTATTATAGAACCAGTGCTCGGGACGGCTGGCCGTAATAGCAGAGGCCGGGAACATGCCGTTAATTACAGACCGCCAACCGACAATCGCGCCCGAAATATAGATCGAGCTGGGGTTGTTGTTACGCACCTGAATCCGCAGACGATTACCCGTTAACTCCGCGTTGTTCACCTCTAGCAAGGCACAGTCGGGGGTTGGCGTTAGAGAGGGTGTCAAAGAAATAGTGGGCGACGGTGTATAGGTAAAGGTCGCCGACCCAGTGGGCGTAAAGGTGAATAGCGGTGTATTGGACGCTGGGATGGTATTAGAAGGTGTAAACGACGGTAGGTTGAGCTGTGGCGGCAAGTTGACCGCACGCGACGACCGGAACGACTCATTAATACCCACACGGCGTGCAGCCATCCGCACATAGTCCACATCATTAAGTCCTGACCAACCCATTAAGCTCTTAATGGGAGTGATCAACGGGGCGTTATACCACACCACCACTTCAAGCGTATCGCCGGGGCCGCCCGCATCATATTGATTGATAGGCGTTGCCACCCCTTCGCTCATGTTGCATAGGCGATTTTGACGGTCATCTTCGGTGGCCGTATATCGGGCTGCTTCTGGATTTAATAGTGCCGGACGACTACTACACATCCAGACATGGAACCACCCCGGCTGATTGATGGCATCGGGGGGCTCGCTATTCATTGGCTCAATAACGCTACGGTTTAGCCCGACGATGTTATCGCCTTCGTTTAGGCTTAAGCCAGCAGCTCCTACCCGTGCCCGCTCGACAATGCTTGGCAGGCGGGCCATATCGACACGCAAACCTTGATGCTCGACCTTGCTGGGATCACAGTTAATGTCCCAGTGTTGCTGGAAGAGTACATCGTTGCCATCTTCACAGGGCACCCAAATATCTAGCATATTATCAGATTCGGGAATACCTGTATGTTCAGATAGCGCCGCCGAGTCCCAACGGCCTGTTACGCCATAACGGACTGCTGTACGGGCCGAGTTTTGCAGCGTGACCCATGCTTGGAACAACCGAGCAAATTCAATAACACCAAACACCATCATCAATACGATGGGAAGTGTCAGGGTGAATTCGACCATGGTTTGTCCACGCTGCCCTTTCTGTTTCACTTTTTCATTCATAGCAATTCTCCTCATACAACCTGTTTAACGTGACAACCGCGTGAACAAACGGCTAGCGATAGACTCAAACACGCGCTCAAGATCTTCTAGATCATCGGCAAAGTAATAGTGGCCACAGTTTTCACCGGGTTGGGTGCGTAAGTTTTGGCAGGGGCCTTCTTCACCAAGATCAGCAACTGAACTATTTAATAGGCCATCATCGCGCAAGTCCTGTTCAAGGTGATCATTCAAAACACCATTATCACCTACATCAGCGATATAGCGCAGCAACGGTGCAGAGGTATAACCTTCGCTGCCGGGTGTGGTATCGAGAGCACGAGAGCCAAAGGCAATGGTGAACATCGCGATAAAGTTACCCGGAACACGATCATCAGGCGTAGCACCTTCATAAAGGGTAACTAAACCAGCAAAGTCGGCCCAGTCGCGGGCATAATCATCTGCATCATAGCGTTCGTTCTTGTAGGCAGGTGGATTGGGCACACAATTGGGATTGAAGGCATCTAGCTGACCATTGGTCAAAGGATCATTCGTCCACACCAAGCAATTATGACGGGTGTTGTTGTTGTTATCGTTGCAATACGGAGTTCTGAAATAGCTAGTGGTTGCTAAATCACATTCGTCATAAACAGGAACCTCTGTAAATTCATCAGTACAGAATGTGTTCCATGGACAAAAACCATAATAACCGTATTCTGGCTCTACGCTGCCATCAATCGGATCAGTACGGTTAGCCGAACCATCAGTCAGCAAAATGAGCACCCACACCGCATCATTACGAATCGTAATAGGGCTAGTGAGCACACTGGTTCCGGCCCGAATACCACCACCAATGTTGGTATCGGGGCAAGGAGCAACCGATTCATAAGCGAGGAAACGCCGGAAACTCCCATCGGGAAGTTGATTAATGGGATTATCGAGTACAAAAGGCGCTGGATTACCATCTCCGCCTGGGCCTGTGCCTGTACCTAAATCCCCATACCAGTCAATATTTGCATTAAAAAACTCGCGGCAGTCACCGTGGAACAGCACACGAGTATTTTTCCCCGTTGGATAAGCTGGAGTAGTTTGTGGGTTTACACCGACAAAGTTATCAAGTGTGCTGGTAGCCAACAGCTCATCAGACATCATATATAAGCCTGAATCGATTGGCGCACCCAATGGCAAAATGGGGTCTGCGGTAGAGTCAAAGGTGATAAGAGCCACGCGGTCGCCACGAACATAATCCAAACGACGGATGAAGTTACGGGCGGCATCTTTCACATCGCGGAATGGATAACAAAT
>CAZLPC010000472.1:0-2823 GCA_964561305.1 uncultured Anaerolineae bacterium | reverse complement strand
GGGGCGCTGATAGGCCAGCCGCACCGCGCCACTGCTGCCCATGCCCGACCCCACCAGCCACACGCGCCGCCGATCCACGCCCCGCATAGCAACCGGATCGTTGAGCAGCAGGTGCAGCGCTTCTTGATGAATGCCCCAATCGTCATAGGGTGGGCAATGGGGCGCAAGGATGATGGCCGGCAGATCGCTTTCTTCGCGCAAGAAGCGTAGCTCGTCAGTCTCTTGCAGCTCGATCAAGTCGCGCCCGCGCAAATGCGCGTCGTGCAGCCACAACAACAACGGATACTCAGCATCGGGGTTCTCCCAAAATTGATGGGGCACATAGCGTAGATAGGGCAACTTAATGGCTTTTTCGACGCGCCCGCTAATGGTGTGGCGCTCGATGTCTAAAAATGGGCGTTCGTCGGATGGTAACACGCGATTTTTTCCCTGTTGTTATCTAGCGTTAAGATCAGTAGGCTATGATAGCAGCGATGAGGACAAAATTTTAGAGGTAATGCAACCGAGGGTTTTGCAAATGACAGTAATTGCGTATGCCATGGGGTCGGTATTGGGCGGGCTGCTGTTGCATGGCGCGGCGCGGTGGGTGCGCGGGGCCCTTAGTGGGCGGCCTGTGCCTGTACCGTCGGTGTCGGGGCAAGCAATTTTGGCGGGCATTGTGGCGCTGGTGGCCTTGGGTTTTAGTGTGTTGGGCTGGAGCTTTTTTGCCACTAACAGCATTGATGTGGCTGACTGGGAACAAACCGACGGCACTATTACGCTGCTAGAAGTAGCCACCGAAGCGGCGGATCGCGGCTTTTCGTTTAGTGGCAACGTGAACGAAGACTTGTACTATGTGCGCCTAGAATATGCCTATCAGGTCGCGGGCCAAGACCAGCTTGGCTTTCAGCGTGTGCCCAACGAGCGCCTGTTTGAGGGGCGATTTTTGCAACTAGAACCCGATCAACTCGAAAGTGTGCAGGCGCAGTATGGCGTGGGGCAAGCGGTTACGGTTTATTATAACCCCGCTAATCCTGCCGAGGCCGCGCTGCAAAACGACAACCGCACGCCCTATTTAGCGCTGGGTGGGGCCGTCGGTGGCGCAGCAGGGGTGCTGGCGGGGGTTTTTGCTTTATCAGTGGCGTTGTTTATGCTGCGCGGCCCCGCCCAAAGCGAAGTTTAGCGCTCGTCGGGCGCAAAATTTAGCTCTGGAATGTCTACTAAAATCATCACCAAGTCATTAATGAAGTTGCTGGGTGTAAGCGGCTTGTTCAGATAGTTGTGGCAGCCCAAGGCAAGGGCGCGTTCGCGTTCGCCGGGTACGCCGTGGGCCGTTAGGGCGATGATGGGTATCTCGCTGGTATACGGATCGTTTTTCAACGTTTCAATCAATACCCAGCCGTCGGTAATGGGCATGGCGATGTCGGTGAGGATGAAGCGCGGGCGCAACTTGCGGGCTAGCTGGATGCCGGTTGCGCCGTTCTCGGCCAGATAGATGGTTGCGCCATAGCGTTCTAAGATGCGGCGGGCAATGTCGGCACTATAAACATCATCTTCGACAACCAACACCAGCCAGTCATCAAAAATATTGAAATGGAATTTCTTGCTCATTGCACTAAACTCTTTCTACGTGTTGGTTAGAGATAGGCGTAAGCGGCAACTGCACCTTGAAGGTACTGCCTTTGCCCACGTTGCTTTCTACATGAATTGAGCCATCCATCGCCAAAACCAGCTTGCGGACGATGGCCAAGCCCAAGCCTGTGCCACCATAGCGCCGCCGCGAGGTGGTGTCGGCTTGCCGAAACGCTTCAAAAATGAAGCCTTGTGCTTCTGGCGGAATGCCTATGCCCGTATCCGAGACCTCCAGCACAATCTGGTCGTTGTGCCAGCCGACGCTTACGCTAATTTGTCCCTCATCCGTAAATTTGATGGCATTCGAGATCAGGTTATTGGCAATTTGGGTCAGGCGGTCGCTATCGGCCAGCACTTGCTTGGGTACATCGGGATGGGCCACAAAGTCGAGCGCAATATTTTTGCTATACGCGACCACTTTTTGATGTAGCACCACCTCTTGAACAACCAGCGCCACATTGGTGGGCAACGGCGACAAAACGGCCTCGCCGGCTTCTATCTTCGAGAGGTCTAAAATATCATTGATAATGGCTAGCAATTGACCGCTAGACTTTTGGACACGCTCTAAGAGGCTGCGGGCCTCGTGGTCAACGTTGCCGCCAATGCCGTCTAATATGATGCTGGTATAGCCCGTAATCGAGTTGAGGGGCGTGCGTAACTCGTGCGAGACCACTGCTAAAAATTCACTTTTAAGGCGCGAGCTTTGTACGGCCAACTGGCTGACAATTTGCAACTCGGCAATCAGCTTTTCGCGCTCTAGTTGGCTGTCTATCGAGCGATTAAACGCGGCGACCAGTTCGCCAATTTCATCATTGCGGTGTTGGGGCAATGGTTCTGGAATGTGGGCGGCGTTGGCGGTGGTGGTATATTGCGATGTAATTTGACGGATAGGAGCTACAATATCGCGGTTATAGAACAGGGCCGCCACCGCCACCACCCCAAAGCTAATCACCAAGACCAAGATGATGGTGTTACGGATGGGAACCGTGAGGGTGTTAAACGTAGACACTGGCACAAGGCTGGCCACCATCCAGCCGCTACGAGTTGATTGCCCATAGCTTACTTGCACGGCTTCGCCATCAAGGTCAATGGTCAATACACCACTGGAGTGCTGAAAAATGGCTTGCAGGGCGGGGTCGGCGGTCTGGCCAATGCGGGCGCGGTCGGGATGATAGACATAGCGCCCGCTACTATCTAGTACCACCATATAAG
>CAZLPC010000471.1:0-2824 GCA_964561305.1 uncultured Anaerolineae bacterium | reverse complement strand
CGTATAAGGGCATTGCCCCGAGTGCGATCGATATAATAAATCCACTGACCATCGGGCGACCATTGACCCCCAACCGCATAACTAGACGGATCGGACACCAGCAACCCGTTATGGCTGCCATCTAGCGGAACGCGATAAATCCACTGGTCAAAATCGCGCCAGCGCTGTACCAACAGCCACTGCCCGTCGGGCGATAACGTCGGGCGCGACTCATTTTCGACGGTGTTGGATAGCTGGATTGCATCGGATCGCTCCGCGCTAAAGCGGTAAAGATCGTGGGCAGACGGCGAAAAAGCCACCGATGCAATCAGTGCATCGCCTGAGGTTGTCCAAATGGGCCCACCAACAATGTCATAATTATAGGCCAGCACGGTTGGGTTGCTGCCATCGGCCCGAATTTTCATCAGCAACTTGTTTTTGCCACAGGTTTGCACATACGCAATCCACTCGCTAGAAGGCGACCACACCGGATAATCTTGATGACAGCCATCGAAGGTTAATTGCCGAATGCGCTGGCCCATCAGGTCAGATAAATAGAGATGACGTTGGCCGCGTTGGTCGCCAAAGTCGGCGCTAAACACAAAGTTGGCCGCGTTGGGTTGCCATGCCAGTGCATATTCAAAATAGGCGTTGGGGTGGGTGTTCACTGTGCTTCGACCGTCTAGGGTCGTATAATAAACCTGCGGTTGAGGCCTGCAAACTTGATATTGGGTACATTCTACATACAAAAAGCCAATAATAGGAGCGGGCACCGCCGTGCGATCTAGATTGACGGCCACCAATACCGCCACCAACATGCTTCCTACGCCTAGGCCTACAATAGTTAGCAATACACGCATAAGATTTTACTCCTAAGAATTTGCAACAGTTGTTATCATTTTTTTTACCTTCCTTAAGTTGACAACATCATGCTTAAAATTGCATGATGGGAAGTGATGATCATAATCAAATATCAAAAGGATTTTAGTCGTTCATGAATCGTTCAATACTTTGGTCGCTCTCGGCGACTGCTATATTACTGGTGATATTGGCGACCGTCGCCATTAGCACGCCCGTTGGCCTTGCACAAGACAACACCACACCCGCGCCCAACACAACCGCCATTGAAGACGATTATACATATGATGATCCTGCACGGGTCGAAAATGGTGATGCGGAGTGGACGGTGAACAATAGCCGTTTTATCAGTAACTATCCCGATGGTTTCACGTTTATGGGCAATGCCACCAGCACTGGCGGCAACTTGGTCTCAGTAAGCGTGATCTACTCATCGGTGGGCAAAGCCGACTCTGAGACCCGCCAACGTGGCGAGGTCAATCCCGAAACTGGCGAGTTGCGCGTGGTAGTAGAAGGCACAAACGCCGACGGCATTCCGCCTTGGGTTCCCATTAACTATCAGTGGCGCATTACCGACGAAGCGGGAACGGTTTATTTTAGCGAGTGGATATTGGGCGCGGAGTACACAGATACGTCCCGCCAATGGACGCGCCTAGAAACCGACGATGCACTGGTTTTCATTCAAGAGGGCCTGCCCACCGACATTGCCGATGTGATGTTTCAGAAACTAGATGAAACCCGCGATCAATATATTGCTGCATTTGGCGAACCCCTTAGCTATGCGCCGCGCATTATGCTGTTTGCCGACCAAGAAGCCTTTCAAGAGTGGCGTAGCTTTGAGGTCGGCGCAGGTGGCACAATTGTGGTGGGGCAGGCTTTTGGCGACCGCGGCGCAATTGTGCAGTTTTTGTTCCGCAATGAAAGCGCCACCGACCTCGCCAATACGGTTGTGCATGAAGTAACCCACCTCTATCAATTCGATAAGTACGAATTTCGGGCGCTGGGCTGGTGGATAGAAGGCGAAGCAACTTATTTTGAGTTTTCGCAGAGCTATGACTATGCCCGACGGGTACGCAACTTTGCTGTTGCCGACCAGTTGCCGCGCTTGTTCGTAGACTTTGGCCCCCAGCCCAACTCGGCGGGGCCAGATGAGCGCGGGCGCTGGGGCTATGATGTCGGCTTCACTTTTTATGCCTTCATGGTCGAGCGCTATGGCTATGAGGCGATTAACGAATTGGTGCAACTGCTGGCCGAACCCGAAACTTTGGCGGGCTTTGCGGTGTCCGATCACTTCATTGCTTCCTTAGAGACCGTGACTGGCCTATCCATCGAGACCCTAGAGCAACAATGGCGCTTGTGGTTGGGCGCGCCCGAACTGTTCCCCACCCTAATCCCTACGCCCACGCTTGGTTTTAACTTCCCGCCGACCGTAACACCCTTTGGACAATGATAAAAAATTGGGCGAATAGTTGAAAGCGTGCCATAATGAAACGCAAAGTATTGTTTATAAACCCAGAAGGACTATGATGATGCTGAGAAGTCGCCTTGCTTGGCTATTGATAGGGGTTTTGGCACTGTTGTTGCCCATAACAAGCAGCCCCAGTGCCGCCCAAGATGATGACATTGATCCGGTCGAATTTCGGTTTGCCCATTTATCGCCCGATGCCCCCAATGTAGATTTATATGTGAATGAAGTGTTGTTGGCCGAAGATGTGGCGTTTGGCACAATCACCGATTGGCAGATCATCGCCGAAGGGCGCTATGATGTGGCCGTAACAGTGACGGGCGAACCCGTGGCCGATGCCGTCTTTTCCGCCCGTCGCGTGGACTTAAGCGCCGATGCCAACATTCGTCTGACGGTGGCCGCGTATGGATCGGTCGAACGCGGCACGCTAACGGCCTCGGTGATTCGGGAGAATTTTACACCCACTAACAGCGCCCGCATCGAGCTTTTTCATGCCCTAGAACGTGGCCCCGCCGTAGACTT
>CAZLPC010000470.1:0-2834 GCA_964561305.1 uncultured Anaerolineae bacterium | reverse complement strand
AGGCGATCCCTGTGTGGTGGCCCAATGAAGCGGCGCAAGGCATGACGACAACCCATTGCTAGCCAATTGCGAGACGCAGCAATTATCCCGCCTATTTTTTGGCGTTTGCCATCTATTTATCAGACACAACCCTGAACCACTGCGATTATCCATAAGGAGATTGTACACTTGTCACCACAACAAATTGATGCTTTTGTGAACAACACCATCGCCACCATGACCTCTGCCAAAGACCAACACGCGGTTTGGCGCGCCGATTTGGTGAATTATATGGGCCAAGCGCACCAAGACAACGCATCCCAAGAGCACGCTTTTTTTGCGGCCCTTGTGGCGGTGTTGGATGGCCACGGCCCGCTTACATTTTCGGCCCAAAACTCCTACGCGCCCTATCTTCAGCGTGTGCTAGACGGCATCAATCAATACGATCCATCGCTTGAGGGGCAGTTGTTGCCGTCGGCGGTGGTGCAAAATCTAGCAACGGGTGTCGTTACGGTGATGACCAGCCACCCCGACCAAGTCGCAACATGGCGCGCCGATTTGCAGCGTTTTATGGGCCAAGCCCAACAAAGCAACGCGCCCCTAGACTATGCTTTTTTTGCGGCCCTCTTGGGATTGTTAGACGGCCAACAGCCCAGCTTGCCCCCCGATAATCCTTATGCGGGCGTGGTGCAACAAATAATGATCTACGTCCATGAGTATCATCATGGTGGCGGGGCCTAGCGGCTGATCCGTTGAAGGCGGCTATTGCGGTTGCTCTAGCCGCCGCCGCGCATCGTGTGCCGCCGTGCGCTTGGCTTCCCCAAAACGCTGCAAATCCACCCGTGTACACATAATCATGGCTGGGTGCATTTCAAAGTTTGGGCACGTTGTGGGCGACCACGCGAAAAATCTTGGGCGAGCACATCGGCTCTGCCCTACACAATGGCGCGGTCATGCGGTTTTGCCCCTACACCCGCGACTTATGATTGTGATGGGGTGTTTTGATTTGTGGGTAATGATTAGCCTTTTGAGAAGGGGCGCGGGGGCTAAGGTTTGGAGGTGATCGTGCAATTTGCCATCGATTTGCGAGACGCAGAAATATTGGTTATCGCGTCAATTTTAATGTGAGCACCCGCTATGCCAACACGGCCCACACCGGCCGTAAGATGTGGCCGTTGGGCATATCCATCAGCAATCTTAGCCAGCGCCGATGATCGCGCAATACACCCTCTGCGTCACACAGTTGGCGGGCGTGGGTATAGCTTTGGATGGCGGGCGCTAGCGCATCCTCGCGGCCCCCCAACATTGCCAAGCCCGTTTGGGCCAACCCCAGCAGATAGCGCGTTTCATAAAGATTCTCGGCTTTGCTGAGGGTGTCGGTGGCGGCGGCAATGGCGCGTTCAAAAGCTATCTGTGCGTCGGCGGCCCGACCCGAGCCCGCCAACGCCACCCCTACCATTGCTTGCAAATCGTTGTTACAAGTGGCGAGATCGAGGGCCGACACCGCCGCGAGATCACCCGTCATCAGATAAAACTCAATTAATAAGCGCTTTTCGATATCTTGTATCACGCTGCTTGTAAGGGTTGCCCCCACCGTGGCGGCATGTTGAAAGTGGGCTAAAGCGGTTGTCATGTCGCCGGTTTCGGCGATAAACCGCCCTAAATAGATGCTGTGGTGGGCTTCGCGCAGCGGATCGCCTGTTACAATGGCTAGGCTTTGCTCTAAATGCTGTATGGCTCTGTCTGTCTGTCCCAACATATCATAAATTCGCCCAATTTCCAAAAGGCACATACTTTCACCCTGTTCATCGCCAAGGGCGGCGGCAATCTCTAGGGCTTGTTGTTGATAGTCTAGGGCAGTGGCGAGTTGTCCCAAGCTTTGTTTAAGAATGCCCAAATTACTAAGGGATACCCACTCGCCAATTTTATGGCCCAACTCGCGGGCCAGCAGCAACGACTCGGTGAAGCTGTCGGCGGCGGCTTCTATGTTACTTGCATAAAAATATGCGCCACCCAACAAGCTTAAGGATACCCCTTGCAGGCGTTTGTCGCCGCTTGTACGGCCTATCGTCAGGGCTTGCTCAAGATAAACGATTCCAGTCTCTACGTCGTCCAAATCTCGATAGGCTTGGCCCAGCACCGTCAACAACTCGCCCTCAGCGGCGGCATCATCAAGCGGGCGCAGCAGTTCAAGGGCCGTTTCCAAAAGCGGAACGGCCTCTGTGATATGGCCAAGATTAATCAAACTTTGGCCCAAGCGGGCCAAATTGGCGCTAACAAGCTGGGGATCGGTTAATTTGTCGCGCAAGCGCTGATGACAATCAATGGATTGTGGTAAAAGGCCCCATCCATAAAGATAATAAAAATCTACCGCTAGTAGTAACTCAAGGGCAGCGGCATATTCACCAAGCCGATAGCGCAGCTCAAACTCGGCGAGATAGGGCAAGAGGTCTTGGCGGGTTTGAAGTTGCTCTGGTGGTTGGCGGACGCTGGCATAATAGGCCGCAGCGCGGCGCAACAGGGCATAGCGCCCATAGGTGGCTTCGTCTTGGGTGGTATGGGGAATTTGGGCGCGACAATAGGTGCGGTCGAGGGTGTGCAGGTCAAGGGTGCGGGTGGCGGCATCGAAGCGCACAAAGCGCCGCAGCACCAAGCGATTGAGATGATCGCGCAGGGTGGGCTTGGGGTCTAGGAAGGGTGAGATCACGGCTTCGACACCAGCAAGTGGCGCGACCCCATCAAATACAGCCACCGCCTGCAAAATGCGCTGCATGTCTTGGGCCAAGTTGCCGATGGATTTACCGACCAAGGCGGCCATCACATCGCTTTGTTGTTGCTCAATATCGCCTAACAAA
>CAZLPC010000469.1:0-2834 GCA_964561305.1 uncultured Anaerolineae bacterium | reverse complement strand
CTGGTGTTGATCCCGTAAAAGATGCCATTCCGGTAGCCCCAACTGCCCATTATGCCATGGGTGGCATCCCAACCGATATTAATGCCCGCGTCATCTGGAACGGCGCAGAAGCCCCCGTAGAAGGCTTGTATGCAGCTGGCGAAGTGGCGTGTGTCAGTGTACATGGCGCAAATCGTCTAGGAACCAACAGCCTAACTGACCTGATCGTGTTTGGTCGCAAGGCTGGCCAGCAAATGGCAGACTATTGCCGCCAAGTGGGTTTTACTGATTTACCGGCCAACCCTACCGCCGACCTTGAGGCCGAGTTAGATCGCATTCGGAAGGGCAAGGGTAAGATAAAAGCCCATGAACTGCGGAAGCGGATGCAAGAAGAGATGATGGCCAAAGTGGGCGTGTTCCGCGTTGAAAACCTCATTCAAGAATCGGTTGAAACCATCCGCGAAATGCAGCAGCAATATCGCACCGAATTGGCAATTGATGATGACGGCTATCGTTTTAACACAGATTTACTAGAAGCGTGGGAACTGGGCTGTATGCTAGATATGGCCGAAGTAACCGCCCTTAGCGCCCTTAGCCGCAAAGAAAGCCGGGGGGCCCACAGCCGCGACGACTATCCTGACCGCGACGATGTGAACTATTTGGCCCACAGCATGGCCTATAGCCGCGATGGTCAAGTTGTGATTGAGTATGATCGCCCAGTAGACTTGTCGCTTGGCTATCAGCCAAAAGAACGTGTTTACTAAGTCTTGGTTAAGAAAATAGCCGTAAGGGATATGAACAAATATGGATGCAAAATTTCGGGTTCGTCGTTTTAACCCAGAAAAAGACCAAAAGCCCTATTGGGCCGACTATACAGTTAAAGATGTCGAGCCAACCGACACAATCCTAGACTGTTTACAGCGCGTGAAATGGGAGCAAGACGGCACACTAACATTGCGGCGCTCATGCGCTCATGGGGTGTGTGGCTCTGATGCGATGCGGATTAATGGAATCAACAAACTGGCGTGCAAAACGCTGTTGCAAACCTTAAACACCGAGCGCCCCATTCAAGTAGAGCCTATTTTAGGCCTTAGCGTCATTAAAGACTTGGTGGTGGATTTTGAGCCATTCTTCGATCACTATCGCGCTGTGATGCCTTATTTCGTGGCCAATACCCCTGTACCTCAGGATGGCCGCGAGCGTCGTCAAAGCCAAGAAGACCGTACCCGCTTTGATGACACCACTAAGTGCATTCTGTGCGCCTGTTGTACCACCAGCTGCCCTAGCTTTTGGGCCAGTGGGCAATATGTGGGGCCTGCCGCTATCGTAAGTGCACATCGGTTCATCTTCGATAGCCGCGATGGAGCTGCCAACGAGCGCCTTAATATCTTGGCAGAGCCAGAAGGTGTGTGGCGGTGCCGTACCATTTTCAACTGTACACCAGCCTGCCCACGCGAGATCGAAGTGACCCGCGCTATTGGCGAGGTAAAGCTAGCCATTCAACGCGGCGTGCGCTAATCCATACCGCTATAACCATTAAAAAAGCCCATCAATCTATGGATTAATGGGCTTTTTTATTGCTCAATTGCTGCCCAAATTAGGAGATTTATCAACTGGTCAATTTGCTTCAGCTCCATTAATTTCTCGCCACAATATGATTAAAGAGGGTGCTTCTTCAACCGATAACAAAGATGAGGGCTATTTCTAGGCATCCGTGTTATCATTTTGCAAACAGGCACGGCCTTTTAGAAGTGTACTTTTGAAATGGATATCAGGCTATCCAACTTAAATTGTGAGGCAACGATGACAACCCCACCTCCCCATGAATATGTGTTGTTGGTTGATGATGATTGGGCCAATTTAGAGGTTTTAGAGGCCTATTTAGAGCTAGAAGGTATTTTAAGCACGCTGGCCGCCAATGTTGAGCAAGCCCGAAAAGTGATGGAAAAGGTGCTACCCTCTTTAATTGTGTGCGATATGCGAATGCCCGGTATGAATGGCCTCGATTTTTGTCGCCTGTTAAAAGCCGATCCTCAGACACAACATATTCCCGTCGCCATTATTACTGGCCTTGAGCGCGATAGTGATATTATGGATGCGATTGAGGCCGGCGCAGATGATTTCATCACTAAACCCTATCATGCCAAGCTATTGATGGTGCGCATTAAGTCTTTAATGAAAATTACGCGGCTGCACTATGCCCTTCATACCGCTCTCACGGAGCTAAAACGTCAGGGATAAGTTGGTTTTCTTAGCCGCTATCATCTGCTATAAGTGTAGCATCTGTGGGTAAAAGGGTTTTTTGCGAGGCAAAATGTCATATTCGTATCCAAGTAATGGTCGCCCCAGCCCGTTTTTAATTGGCCTCATTGGCTTGGCTATGGTTTTCGGAGGCTACTTATTATGGACAGGCTTCTTGGATTGGGTGAACGAAGGCAGCCGCAACACCCGTACCGATGAAGCCACCCTTGTCGCCCGCACAACTTCAACCTCTGCGGCTTTTCTCAATCAACCGACACTTGTACTTTATCCAACCTCTACACCCATTCCGCCCTGCGAATATTTCACGGTGCGCGGCCCGCAGGCAGCCTTTGTGCGCGAATGTCCCGATGCAAGCTGTAAAGACATTGGTTTTGTTGATGCCAATCAAACAGTGTGTATTATTGGGCGGGCCCAAAGCGAAGAATTTCCGCGTGCGTATGAATGGTTTGAAGTGCTGCTAGACCCAGAGGCGTTTTTGCCTGAAATCAGCTATATGAACCAAATTACCCTGCGCTCGCTTAATCCCACACCAACCAACACTCCGACCTTTGAACCGTTGCCAACGATTACACCTGTGCCGCCACGCACTCAAC
>CAZLPC010000468.1:0-2836 GCA_964561305.1 uncultured Anaerolineae bacterium | reverse complement strand
TGGTGTTGGCCTATGGCAGCGTTGCACCCACTAGTATCCGAGTGAGCTTGGCCGAAGACTTTCTGCGCGGTCAGGTGTTGACAGATGCTGTAATTGTTGAAGCGGCAAGGTTGGCCAGTAGCGTACCCCAACCCATAGACGATGTGCGTGCACCAGCGACATATCGCACCGAAATGATTAAAGTGCTAACAGCCCGTGCTTTGCGGCGGTTACGTGCCAACGAACAAGCAACGGGTTTTCCGACCAATCCGGCCATGTTGTGGGCTGCACCCCAGCGCCAGCCCACACTTTCGGCAATGGTAGAGCATGATCTGAATGAACAAGACATCATCGAAACCACCGTGAATGGCCAGCCAGTATTAGCGGGTGGCGGCACACACAAGACGCTCCTTCACTTTCTGCGCGAAAACGCTCATCTAATGGGTACAAAAGAGGGCTGTGCTGAAGGCGAGTGCGGGGCATGTACGGTGTTTTTAGACGGTGATGCAGTGATGGCCTGTATGGTTCCTGCTCCAAGGGCCCATCATGCCGATATTGTTACTATAGAGGGCTTGCAACAAGCCGATGGGCAACTGCATCCGCTTCAGCAGGCATTTGTCGAAACGGGGGCTGTCCAATGTGGATTTTGTACGCCCGGTTTTTTAATGTCTGGTGCTAAACTATTACAAGAACATCCACAACCAACGCCGGAGCAAATCGCCCAGAGTATCTCTGGTAATTTGTGCCGTTGTACGGGCTATTACAAAATTATCGAGGCGATTCAACAAGCTAGCCAGCCAACCAACTAGTCTGGCATAGGAAGAGGTGAACCATGTCGGAAGAAATTAGACAGGCAACACACGACGCAAAAAAGCCCAGCGTGCTAGGGCCCGTGATGGGGCTTTTTATGGCATTAGCAGTGGGTGTGGCTGCGTTTTTTTCTGCACCGTTTATTATGGAGCAAATGCAAGCGAACTTCACACGCTTCGATGAAGCCCTTATCGAAGAAAGTGAGGCCACCGAAACTGAATCCAGTAATGAGCAGACCATTCGGCTTGCCATAACAGCATTTGTTTGGTTTGTATCATTTTCGATCTTAATTTTACTGGTGTCGGGTGTGGCTGGGCGCGACTCGGTGGTTGTTGCCGAGCGTAAAACATTGCACCCGCGTCAAGATGAGTTAAGCCCGCGCAAAGCCGAAAAATATTATAGAAAAATCAGCAAACAGCGCCAACAAAAAATTGCCGCATTAAAGAAATTAAAGGCCAAAGAGGAAGCCAAGCGGCGACGAGGTGGAAAGTAGCGCATGACTATTGAACCACGTATCGGGGTTAATATCACTCGCATTGATGCTGTTGGCAAAGTGACGGGCGAAACACCCTATCCAAGCGACTTTGATCTCGAGGGGCAACTATGGATGAAAATCCGTTTTTCGGATCGGGTTCATGCGCGGATTCTTCGTCTTGATATAACCAAAGCGGCGGCTTATCCGGGCGTGGTACAGATTTTTACGGCTGCTGATGTGCCTATAAATGAGTATGGCCTTGTGATCTATGATCAGCCAGTATTGTGTGGGCCGGGCAGCAACAAAGTGGGCGCAGATGTGGTGCGCTGTTTAATGGATCAAATAGCGGTGGTGGTGGCCGAAACACCCGAAGCTGCGGCCGAAGCGGCCCAACTGATTGAAGTTGAGTATCAAGACTTGCCGATTGTAAGCGATCCAGAAGCGGCTATTGCCCCCGACGCACCACAATTGCACCCTGATACACCTCAAAACATCATCAAGCATTATCGCATTCGTAAAGGCGATATGGATGCCGCTTGGCAGGCCGCCGACGTGATTGTTGAAGGGGTGTATGAAACGGGCCACCAAGAACATGCCTATCTTCAGCCAGAAGCCGGCCTTAGTTATATAGATGAAGCTGGGCGCATTACGGTTATAGTAGGGGGGCAGTGGGTTCATGAAGACCAAGCGCAAATCTGCCACGCGCTTGATCTGCCACCAGAACGGGTGCGCGTGATCTATCCCGCAGTGGGAGGGGCTTTTGGTGGGCGTGAGGACATGAGTGTGCAAATTGTCTTGGCATTGGCTACATGGAAGCTCGAACATCCCATTAAAATTGTGTGGTCACGCGAGGAATCCATTCTCTATCATCATAAGCGGCATCCGGTGCGCGTTTATACCCGTTGGGGAGCCAAGCACGACGGCCAATTGGTAGCCATTGAAGCGACGGTTTATGGCGATGGAGGTGCATACAACTACACCTCTAATAAGGTGATGGGCAACGCACACTTGATGGTGGCGGGGCCTTATGTGTTTCCGAATGCTCAAATTGATACTTATGCAGTCTATACCAATAATATTCCGTCCGGTGCTTTTCGGGGATTTGGTGGCCCGCAGGGCGCTTTTGTAGCCGAAACACAGATGAATCGTCTGGCCGAAGCCCTAAACATTGATCCGGTTGCGTTTCGCCTCAAAAATGTGCTTCACGACGACAGCATCATGACGGTGGGCACACCGCCGCCGCCCGGCGTGTCGTTGTCAGAAGTGATTGAAGCCTGTGCGCTTGAAAGCGGCCATTGGCAACCTGTCGCTAGTAGCTGGCAAATGGGTCTTGTGGCACAACCCAGCGATCCGGCCAAGCGGCGGGGCGTGGGCATGGCCTGTTCTTTTAAAAACATTGGCTATAGCTTTGGCTTTCCAGAGCAGTCTTGGGCCACCATAGAGTTACATGGCAATACCGAGATTGAGTCGGTGGTGGTGCGGGCTGCGGGGGCTGAAGTGGGGCAAGGGGCCCACACCGCTTTTGTGCAGATGGCTGCCGAAGCGGTTGGTGTTCCCCTCGAAAAAGTGCGC
>CAZLPC010000467.1:0-2838 GCA_964561305.1 uncultured Anaerolineae bacterium | reverse complement strand
CGGCCATTTTTCATCGCGCCGCGCAGCGTGGCCGAAAGCGGGGTGGTGGGGTTGACCTGAAGCACGGCTTCTAGTTCAGCGCCGACCAGCCGGGCGGACGGGATGCGCGCAGCCGGGTCCTTTTCCAGCATGCGGTAGATCAGGTCCACCAGCGCGACTGGCGCATCAGGCAGCAGGTCTTCCAGATCGGGCGGCGGCTGAATCAGCACGTTGGCCATCAGCGCCGACAGATGTTCTGCGGCGAATGGGTGGCGCCCGCCGATCATCTCGAACAGCATGACCCCCAGCCCCCAGATGTCGCCGCGCTCGTCGGTCGGCTGATCCTCGAAGGCTTCCGGCGGCAGGTAGTCCGGCGTGCCCATCGGCATGCCGCTGCGGGTCAGGCGCTCGTGCTCGCCCAGGTGGGCGACGCCAAAATCGGTCAGGCGTGCTGAATTATCCTGGCCGATCAGCACGTTGGCCGGCTTCAGGTCGCGGTGGACAATTCTGAGGTAGTGGGCGCGGGTCAGCGCATCCGACAGGTCTAGCCCTATTTGTAGCACTTGGTCAATGGGCAGCTTCCCTTTTTGGCGCAACAAGTCCGAAAGCGACCCACTGCTGACATATTCCATCACAATATAATGCTCATTTGCGGCCTCAACTACGTCTATCAGATGCACAATGTTGGGATGATTGAGTTCGCGCAGCAATGCACCTTCCCGCCGAAAACGCTCTAAGACATCTTTGTTGTTGGTCATTGCGTCGCGCTTAAGATGTTTAATGGCGACATCGCGTTGGGTTTGGCGGTCGCGGCCTTTATATACCGTCCCCATGCCACCTTGCCCTATTTTGTCGTATACTTCATAGCGGTTTCCGAGCGTTATTGCAGTTGCATTCATAGCGGTTTCTCTCAACTGTGTTGAATTGTGTTTGAGTAGGTTTGGTACAGCATCCAACAGACTAAAAACTGCATCGGCAATGAGGGAGAATTTAAATAATCATACCCTAAAATGCGATGAATTGCGTGACGCAGGGCAAGTTTTTATACAGTTCTTATATCAGCGCGTGTTGAAGCATTTAACTGTGGTTTATTATATGGGTATAATTGAAAAGGAAGATGGGATGATCATTGACATTGCATTAACTTGTGTGGGCATCTATATCGGGTTGGCAGGCATATTTTTGATGTTGCGGCGCGATGCAGTGTGGAATTATCAGCAGCGCAGTGGGCGCGGCCTGCAATCAGCCAGTGGCCTCCGCACCCCAGAATGGGATCAGCGCCTGATGGCAATTGGTACATTAGGGCTGTTGTTGGGCATGGGGCTGTTGGCGCTGGTATGGATACTATAGACGCAAAACGTGGTTGCTGTTTTGCTCCTAACAAGGCTAATTAAACGGTGTCTGAAAGTTCCTCTGACAGCCATGCCAATGCCTTGCTGCTGTCGGTGAAAGTGTTGGCTATCATATGTGGGGGCATCATCTTACTAAATTCGCGGTTCAAGAAAAACGTGATGGTCTGCCCTAATGGCCCTCTTGGCACAATAATGCAATAGCGTCCAAATGCATCCGGTTTCATGGAATCGGCCGCAGCCGGGGCGCGATCCCGAAAATAGGGCGTAATAAGGGCGCGGGTCGAGTATTGCACTGCGCCCAAATAGGGTTTGCTGATGTCCCAATTAGTGTTGATCTCGACTAAAATTTCGACAACCGTATCAATGCTGGCGCGGCCCGGCTCGCTCATGTGTAACATATAAATTTGGCGGTCGTTATACCAATTGATGACCACACCGTGCGGCTTTTCGATGCGCTCTGCGCTGGCTAACTGCATGTTATGTAGAGTCCTCTCCCAAATGTTTAAGCGTGACTCGGATTATGGACATACGACATTGGCAAAGGCATAACCACAGCTAATAAAACCATTAAAGCCATCTACTCAAGTGGATCACCCCAACAGACGCGGAAGCCGTGGGCTTCGGCGCGACGATTGGGCAGGTTGCCGGCCCGATAACTAACAATCGCCTTGCGATCACGGCTAAGGCAGCTTGCGCCGCGCACCGACCGCTTGGCCGCGCCCCTAAAGGCAATATTAGATGGGTACTCTAATTCGTTTAAGCACCACTCCCAGACATTGCCCGCCAAATCAAGAATGCCAGTGGGTGTGGCTCCGTGTGGATACATGCCGACGGCAGTAGTTCGCAGCAAGTCGCTTTCGCGGGTGTTAGCGCGATCACTATTCCACAACGATCCACCCCACGGATAGGCGTTTTTCATGGGTTCGCTATTACTTGCGGCCAACTGCCATTCCCACTCGGTGGGCAACCGCACCGAGAGACCAGTCCGATCTGCCAACCAACGGCAAAAAGCCATCGCGTCATACCACGAGACCAACTCGACGGGGTGATTGTCAAATGGGCGTGGCTGGTCGGGGGCGGTACGGTGCGATCCAATGCCGTCCCACCATGCTAAGTTGTCGAAGCCGTTGGGATCGTTTATAAAAGCACGATATTGTTGATAGGTGATGGGATATTGGGCAATTTTAAACGGCGCGGCGGTGAAGGTGCGGTCGTCGGGTCCAACAGCGGACTCGCGGGCAATTAAGGTGACTGTGCCACCTGCTACCTCGCACCACACAATATCGGGCAGGCCGTCGTCGCGCAGACCAACACCGGGGCGCGAATCCCCAATCATACTCAGCCGCTCGCCAATTTGGGCGCGGCGATAGTGCGTCAAATCGGGACGCTGGATTTCAGCCAATAATCGCGCTTGTTCGGGTGTAACAAAAGCGGCTTCAGTTTCTGAAAGTTGTGGACGCAGGCGCTCGATCATGTCCAACGCCGCCTTTAGTTGCCCGCCCACCCA
>CAZLPC010000466.1:248-2838 GCA_964561305.1 uncultured Anaerolineae bacterium | reverse complement strand
TACCCTTGCGAAAAACCTCTACTACCACCCCGCCTCGCCCATTACTTTCGACCTGCGCGGGCGTTTTCTCGTGGCCCGGCAATACGGGCTCGACGGGAAGCAATCTTTTAACATCGCCCAAAACCCGGTCCTCAACGGCGTTTTTGGCCCCGACTACTTTATATATGAAGATTTTATCTTCTATAGCGCCGCCCGCGATCTCGACCGAGCCGATGATTTGCGCTATGACCTCTATCGCACCCATATCTCTACAGGCGAAACGGTCTTGATAACACCAGATTACATCCCCAATCCCATTATTGGTACGCTCATTACTCCGTTTGCGGCGGGCAATAGCGTCCTCTATCAACAGTGGTTTGAGGGGCATGTGGGTTATGGGCGGCTGGCCGTGGCGACGTGCAACTAGCCCAAGCCTTGCGTCGGCAACTAGCGCATGTTCGTTAAGCCGACGGTCAGTGCAGACTATTCCGCTAGTGGCAGGGTGTCGGGCTGGGCCGAGGGCAACGGGCGCAAGTGGGCATCTATGCGCTCGCAGAGGGCGTGCAGGTCGGCGGGCGAAAGCGGCTGGCTGGGGTCGGGGCAAAAGGTGGCCACTTCAGCCGGAGCGAGGTATTTGTGGGCCAGTTTCACCACCACATCTTGCATAAGCCCGTCAATAAGTGTGTGGGTGCTGATGGCTGGCGTATTGGGTGTGGTGTTCATTGCTGCAACTCTCTAGTTGTAGGTTTTTGTAAATGCAACAAGTGTATTTACCAATTTTATAAACAAGAGCATAGCGCACCCAGCGCCAAAAAGCAAGCACGTCGGTTGGGCATTTTAGGGATATTGCCAAGTCCACGGTGAGGGGCGTTGTGGGCGATCACGCAGGGATCGCCCATAACGTTGCAAAAATTATTGGATGATGATTTCGAGGAAATAGTCACCAGAGGTAGAGCCGTGGCCCCGCGACACCTCTACTGTGAAGTTGCCTCCTAGCCGCGCCGAATAGTCGAGGATGGCGTTGGTAGTGTCGAAGTTCACTGCGTCGTTGTTTTCGGCGACAATGCCGCCGTCCACGTCAAACAGTTTCAGCGCGGTGTCTAAATCGCCGCTAAAGGGCGTGGCCCGCATGAAAGCAGTTTGGCCAAGATCGAGTGTAAAGTTCCAGCTAGCGCGGTCGCTGCCACTTTCTAAGCGCCCAAAATAAATCCAATGCGCCGCATTATCCGTCTCGGTTAGGGTGGGTTCGGCGGTGGTAGCAGCTTTCACTATGGTGTATTCCACTTCATATTCCGCCGAGTTAAAGCCCACATCGCGGATGTCTATGTCTTCTAGTTCTGTGCCCAACTCGGTGGTGTCAATAAAGCGCACATGGGCGTTTTCAAATAAATCGTCCTTAGAGGCGGTAAGCGCGCTTCTAATATCACCAACGCATTGCTCCAATAGGTCTATGTTCAGGTCGCCACAATCGCCGCCAGACAAGCACGCCAACACCGCCGCGGGGGCGGCTGTGCCACAGCTTTCGGCGTTTTCGTCGTTAACGGGTGCGTCAATTTCGACGGCATAAATGATGAACACCACGCGGTTGTCGGGCGCAGCCACCAAGCGCAAATCGCTAAAATTTGATCCACTAGCGCGGTCTCGGTGTCTAAAGTAATACTCGGTGCTGTGGCCGACGTTTTGTAACACGCGCCCGTCGGCATCCAGCTCATATAAATTATAGAAGAAGACCATCTCATCGCGGCCATCATCGGTAATCGAGTCTTCATTTAGATTTTCGGCCACGATGCCCGTAATGACCACGCGCACATCAACATTGTCGCTGCCCTGTGCATAGGTGGTAGGCACAACCAAGGCCGCCAACAGTAGAAGCACGGCCCACACCAGCGCCGTTTTGATGCCATATTGCATTGTTGCTCTCCTCAAAAAATTGGTTTTGCTGTTTGATACTGATGAGTATACTGGTTGACGGCGTTGCCCAACAACCTAATTTTAAGGGGGATTGTGTCAGCGCGAGGACAGGGCTGGCCCCGCGCCGTTGTACTACGGAAACATCCGCAACGGCACAAACTCGAAAGCAGGGCCCGCAAACCGAACATAGCCAAACGACGGAAAAGGCAAGTGTGTACCGGCCACCAACAGGCGTTCTTCGGCGGCCAGCGTTAGTAGGCGGCGGCGCACCTTGCGCGCAGTGGGAATGTCGCCGTCGAAGGCTAGCGTGTAGTCAAGATATTGAAAGCTAAAATCGGGCGAGAACACGGCATCGCCCAAAAACAACATGCGTTGGTCGGCGTTTTCTAGCAGATAAACCGTGTGGCCGGGCGTGTGGCCATACGCCGCCACCGCCCGCAGTCCGGGCATAACTTGCTCATCACCTTCAATTAGTTGCACGTCGGTGTATAACTCGGCTACTTTTTGGGCCACGCGATGCGAGGGCTTCAGGCGTTCGGGGGCGCGAGGCAACTCGTCGGGGTCGCTAAAAAAAGTGTATTCGGCGCGGTTAACCACCAGTTGGGCGTTGGGATAATGGCGGCGCTCATCCACCACCAAGCCGCCCGTATGATCGGCGTGCATGTGGGTCAGCAACACCATGTCTATGCTAGCGGGATCA
>CAZLPC010000466.1:0-238 GCA_964561305.1 uncultured Anaerolineae bacterium | reverse complement strand
TGGCCCGCCGCCGGCCCAAAATAAATATCACTACCCGCATCTACCATAATCAGACGGTCGCCCATTTTTAGCAGATGGGCCACCACGCCAAACTGAATATAATCATCGGCTACAAAAGCTGCCCCCAACAACCGCTTAAGGGCTACTGGATCATCACCCACAAACGTATCTAGCCCCAAGTTGGTATAGCCATCTAAAAGCGCAAAAACCTCGACATCGCCCACTAGATAGCGGCAAA
>CAZLPC010000465.1:0-2840 GCA_964561305.1 uncultured Anaerolineae bacterium | reverse complement strand
TTTGCCGCTGCCGGGCCCTGCAATAACCAATACGGGTGCTTCGGGTGCAGTGACAGCCTCCACTTGGCGCGGGTTCATGCCTTTTAGTAAGTCCACAGTGTTGCTCCTAAATTGTCCAAGATGCCCCGTCAATGCGGGTATTGTTTACGTCATAAGCGTTTAGCTCAATGCGATCTTGGTAAATATCCACCAATACATAATGTGCAAGTGATTGCCGAAATTGGCTGCCTTGTACAGGCGTGCCAGATTGACCATAAATTGCCGCCGATCCCCCCCCTGATGTGAGATAGCGCACGCCCCCCATCAATAACCGTTCATAAATATGAGCATGTCCACTCATCACCAAGCCAATATCATCACGGTGTTCGATAAAACGGCGCTCCCACTCATATAATGCGGGCAAGCCGTCGTCGGGATGGACATCGGTAGAAGCACGAAACGGGACATGAAAGAAGGGAATGGTGGTGCGATAGTTGGCTGCTGTTGAGAGTTGATCATCCAGCCAAGCATTTTGGGTTTGCCGTCCGCCGTCCGTATAAAAAACCTGCGTGTTCAATGACAAAAAGCGAATATCGTTAACCAAAAAACTGTACCATAAGCGCAAGCCTTCATAGGCCTCAATAACATTAAGTGGCGGAAACACCCAATGATAAAACGAGCGTCCCTCATATAGAGTAGGCCGATCACGGTCATGGTTGCCGAGGGCCGGGAAATGTGGCACTTGACGCAAAATATCTTGAAAGGGCAGAAAGTATTTTTGGGCCCAGTTCATCCACAAGTCATTGTCAAAATCTTCACAACGATAGACCACATCACCCAGATGCACAAAAAAGTCAATGTCTTGAGCAGCAATATGGGCGGCCAATTGCTTGGTAATGCTGTCGCCAAAGCCGCTATCGCCAATGGCAGCAAAGCGCACCGGCCATTCGTAAGGCTGGGTATGTAGTCGCACATCTCCCCATATTTTATCCATGTAGCGTGGCACTTGGCCGTTTACTTCAATGTGATAGTGATAGATGGTTGATGGAGTCAGATCACTTATTTGGATAAGCGCCCGTGGCAACGTTAGGGGTCGCCGTTCTAGTTCTTGGCCGTCTTTTAGTACCACCAGCTCAATACCTGTGGTATTGTCGGGCAACCAATAGTAAATTTGGGCTGCGGTCTCGCTGATAAAATGAGTAGTTGGTGGCAGCAAAAACGCAGGGATATTACTGGCAATTGCATTAGCAAGACCGCGCCAGCCCATCACTGCTGCCAGCCATGCGGCGCTGGCCTTCAGAAAATTTCGCCGATGAATCATGCGCTAAAACCTCTATGAAAAACTTTAGTGGCAAGACTTTAGTAACTTTTGTGGTGTATCTTTGGAGAATAAGGATAGCACGTTTAGTCGTGGTTTGGTGAGGCAAAATGCAACGAAAATTGATCATTGGTATTGGCATTATCACATTATTGATTGTGGGCAGCTTTGGCATTGGGCAACCGACCCAAGCACAAGATAATGGTGGCTTTACTTATGCTGGTACTACCAGCGCCCCCGCTTTTCCAGATAATACTGACTGGCTGAATGTCAGCGAGCCCCTAACCCTGAGCGATCTGCAAGGCAAAATTGTCTTGCTCGATTTTTGGACGTATGGCTGCATCAACTGTATTCATGTCATTCCCGACTTACAGCGCCTTGAAGCCGAGTATGGCGAGTATATGGTGGTCATTGGTATCCATAGCGCCAAATTTGAAAACGAAGCCATCACCGACAACATTAGCCAGATCATCCGCCGCTATGATGTTGAACATCCCGTAGTCAATGATGCCGATTTCGTCATTTGGGATACCTATGGCGTGCGGGCGTGGCCCACCCAAGTATTGATCGATCCCACAGGTAAAGTGGTGGGTGGCCGCGCTGGTGAAGGGGTCTATGTTGCCTTTCAGCCCATTATTGATGTGATGGTAGAGGAGTATGGTGCGGCTGGCTTGCTGAATAGCGACCCACTCGCGCAATTGTCGCCACTGACCGATGATGACACGCCGCTTAGCTTTCCGGGCAAAGTGCTGGCGCACCCCGCTAGCAATCGGCTGTTCATTGCCGACACCAATCACCACCGTATCATTATCACTGCACTAGATGATCCCAGCGAAGTGACCATTATTGGGGCCGGCGAACGTGGCTTTGTAGATGGTGGTTTCAATGAAGCCCAATTTAACAACCCGCAAGGCTTGGCATTAGGCGGCAATGTACTATATGTCGCCGATACAGGCAACCACGCCATCCGTGAAATTGATCTAAACACCCAAACCGTGCGGACGCTGGTCGGTACAGGGGAGCAGGCCACGCGCTACCCGCCCATTAGCGGCACTGCGCCCGATGTACAACTATCCTCGCCATGGGACGTGGTATTGGCCGATGGTCAATTGTTTATTGCAATGGCCGGGCCACATCAACTATGGCGCGTAGACTTGATTACAGGCGAGACCGCTTCTCATGCGGGCAGTGGCCGCGAAAACATTATTGACGGCCCGCTAGGCAGCGCCCAATTGGCCCAACCGAGCGGCATTGATACCGATGGCGAATTGCTCTATTTTGCAGATGCAGAAGGGAGTGCAATCCGCACCGCCTCAGTTGATCCCAATGGGGACGTGACAACTATTGTTGGCACAGGACTATTTGATTTTGGCGATGTAGATGGCTTTGGCGACGCTGTGCAACTACAACATGCCTTAGGTGTAACAGTGGCCGATGATGGCTTTTTGTATATCGCCGACACCTATAACAACAAGATCAAACGCATTGATCCCACCATTCGCGAAAGCGTTATCCTTGCAGGCACAGGTGTGGCTGGCTTTGA
>CAZLPC010000464.1:0-2846 GCA_964561305.1 uncultured Anaerolineae bacterium | reverse complement strand
CATCCCAAAGGTTGAAACAATCATGAAAAACAAAATCTTTTTTGCCAACACTATATACTCCCTTGATCACGCAAAAAAGCTAACGTATGTGACATATCATTATACAGTACACATCGCTAGCTTCAAATGTTCGGAAATTTTTCGATAAAGTTGTGATCAGCGCAGGTTTAGCCACGCTGTGCCTGAACAAGAACAGGGCGGAATTTGTAGCCATACACCAGCATTCCGGCTTGGCCTTCCGCCCGTAGTTTGCGTGTCACCATCTCGACGGGCATCCCAATTTCGACAGGGCCATCTACATCTGTTAGTTGGGCGGTAATGATTGGTCCCTCGTCCATTTTAACAAGCGCCAAAATATAGGGTGCTTGTTCTTGATAACCCACCGGAGCATCTGTAACAATAGAGTAGCTATAGACAACACCTCTACCACTTAGCGGTCGTTGTTCCACGCCATGGCTCCTTTAAGCAACACTTACAAACCGTACAGGCACTTCAGTGGATTGTTTTTTTTCAAATTCAGCAGTTGATGCCATATCGCTTGATAACATACCATAGCGAATTTCAGTCCGTTGAGCGACTTCAGGACGGGGCGGAAAATTGACATTTCCAAAGGTATCAACTGTACCATTCATCTGATAGCGTTGTTCATTTAAACGCCAGTGTTGGGCAATTTTCATTTTTCACCTCGTTGTTTCGTTCAGAGTTGTACAAACTATAAAACAAACCCCCTGCCAAAATCTATCAGCCTCATAATTTGAGAGGTTTTGAGAGACTTGTTAGGAGGCTGTTAAGTTAGCAGCGTGGCTTATTTAAGCCATCGCTAATATTTATTGAATGGTGCGTTGGGGCGGCCGCCGGAAGAAGTAATTCATGACTTCGCGCACCACTGGCATCGCCCGTTGAGAGCCTTCGCCAGCGTTATACAAAAAAGCGACCACGATAATTTGGGGGTCGTTGGCGGGGGCATAACCCACATACCACGCATGAGAGGGCCACCGCCCCGGAATACACAAGCCTTGTGGGGCAGCGATGTCGTCGCAATACTCGGCTGTACCTGTTTTGCCCCCTTCTCCCCCCGGCACATTAATGGGTGGGAAAAGCGTATTCACATCAAAACTGGCGGTGCCGCGTGTCACCACCTCTACCATAGCTTGCTGAGAAAGCGCAATGCTCTCGGTGCTGGCTACTGGCGGCACATAGTCGCGCCCGATGGTGTCAAATATCAACGGATCGCACAGCCGTGCTGTCCACCGATAATCGAATGGCACATTGACAACATAGGGTATTGCTTCTTGAAAGCCATCGCTTGGGTTGGGATCATAAGCTGCCAAGTAATTGGGCGGATCGCAACGCTCTGGGCTATACCAGTCTGAGCGCGGCTCGCACCGACACGCAAGACTGGCCTCGCCTTGAATCAAAACATCTTCTAGGATGTGCAAAACCATGGGCTGGGCATCAGAGGATGGCAAAATAGTACGGATAACCTCTGGCTCAAAACCATCATGGACTTTGCCATTGGCATCGGTCGTGACCACCACATTGGTTTCAGAGTCTTCAAACTGACGAACCACTGTGGGTTGCATTTGAATACCATCATGCACAATAGCCTGCATATATGACAGTTGTTGCAGAGGGGTTACAGTAATATAGCCTTGACCAAAAGAGGCATTATAGGTGTCACCAGTTGACCAGCTTTCGCCATAAAGACGACGTTTCCAATCGGGTTCGGGCATTTGGCCGGGAATTTCACCAAATAACTCTATGCCTAGCTTAGAGCCAATCCCAAAAGCTATAGACCAGCGATACAAATCAATAATACCCAAACCGCCGAGTCTGAGACGGGCCGACGACACCTCTGGGTTGCCACCCCCCACTTGATAAAAATACACGTCGCAGCTATTGACAATGCCATCAATTAAATTTTGATCGCCATGGCCGTTACGATCCCAGCAGACGAACGTTTGGCTGGCGGTGGTGTCGTTAGGGGCAAACGCATTGGGCAACACCAACCGACCGGGATCTACCAATGTTGTCGCCGGATCAATGACATCTTCATCCACCACTGCGACCGCTGTGATCATCTTCCAAACCGAGCCGGGCGGATACAAAGCGCTAATGGCAGTGTTTAACAACGGGCGCAGGGGATCGGCCTCAACTTGCAGATAATAAGGGGCATCAATGGCACGCGCAAAGCGCGAGTTATCGTAAGTGGGCCACGAGACCAAGGCCAATATTTCACCCGTCTGCGGATCCATCGCAATAACCACACCCGATTGTGTACGTAGGCGTTGCTCTTCGGCGTTCGTGGCATTAATACGGTTTACCAAAGACTCTTGGGCAAAGCGTTGCAAATCAAGGTCTAGTGCTAGGCGAATATTACTGCCGGCTGTTGGCGCTTGGCGGTCTACGACACGCTCGCGTCGCCCTGCAATATCTACCTGATAGGTAATGCTGCCATTAATGCCCGCCAGTTCATTTTGAAAAAATTGCTCAATGCCCGCATAACCAATGCGGTCAAAGGCAGGGTCTAACCCCAGTTCTCGCAGTTCTTGGGCGCGGTCAGCCGGAATCGGCCCCAAATAGCCAATAATGTGTGCCGTTGTCAGACCAGAAGGATAACTTCGCACAGCCCGCGTCTCGATATCAACCCCCGGCAAAGATTGTTTGGTCTCTAAAATTTCCATTGCCACATCTTTTTCAACGTCAACGGCAATGACCACGGAACGATACGGGGCCAAGCCAGCACCTTCAATCACCAACTCGTCAATGCTACGTACATTGCGCCCCGATGCCAGTGCCACCGCCCTAGTGGCCGGTACGCCCACCAGCGACGACAAACGATTATA
>CAZLPC010000463.1:0-2855 GCA_964561305.1 uncultured Anaerolineae bacterium | reverse complement strand
GATCTCTTAGCGCCCGAATGCCGTTTACGGCGGCTTGGGCCGCACTAAGAGTTGTTAACAATGGCACACCATAGCGAATAGCGGCCATCCGAATTTGCCCCCCATCATCATAAGCCGTCGGGCCCAAAGGCGTGTTAATAATGAGATGAATTTTGCCTTCATGAATATAGTCTACGGCATTGGGGCTGCCTTCGGCCACCTTATTAATGGGTGTGGCAGCCAAGCCTGCATTAACAAAAAATGCGGCTGTACCGCGTGTGGCGACAATTTGAAAACCCATACGACTAAGGTCGCGGGCAATTTTAAGTCCGGCGCTTTTGTCAAAGTCGTTTAGGCTTAAGAAGACGATGCCTTCAGTGGGCAAACGGTCGCCCGCTGCCAGTTGTGCCTTTGCAAACGCATGGCCAAAGCGCGAGGCATGGCCCATCACTTCACCGGTGCTACGCATTTCTGGCCCCAATAAGGCATCTGCGCCAATAAATTTACGAAACGGTAACACGGCCTCTTTCACAAAAAAGCCATCAATAGCGGGTTCTTCTGTAAAATTTAAGTCTTCAAGCGTGCTACCCATAATGACTTGGGTGGCATAGCGGGCTAGTGGTATGCCCGTTGCTTTGCTGACAAACGGGACAGTGCGGCTGGCCCGCGGATTAACCTCTAGGATATAAACAACCTCATCTTTGACAGCAAACTGAAGGTTCATTAGACCCCGAATGCCCATCGCTAAACCGAGTCTTTCAGTGTATTCGCGCATAATATTGAGATGATAGGCCGAAATTTTATAAGGTGGCAACACACACGCCGAATCGCCACTATGCACGCCTGCTTCCTCGATATGCTGCATCATACCACCTATCACCACATGCTCACCGTCGCCAATCGCATCTACATCGGCCTCATAGGCATCTTCTAAATATTGATCGATCAAAATGGTTTGGCCCGGCGCGGCTTTGATGGCATTTTCGACATAACGAATCAGATCAGCCTCATGATACACAATGGCCATGGCCCGCCCGCCCAACACATACGAGGGGCGCACAATCACTGGGTAGCCAATTTTTTGGGCAATGTGTATCGCTTCGGCAGTATTAGTAGCCGAGCCGTAGGCGGGCGCAGGAATGCCCAATTCATCTAACAAAGCACCAAACCGCCCCCGTTCTTCCGCCAGATCAATGGCATCGGGGCTCGTACCCAAGATAGGTGTGCCCGCCGCTTGCAGGCTTTTAACCAAATTAAGGGGTGTTTGTCCACCAAATTGCACCACCACGCCCTTTAGAGGCTGTTCGCGCTCTATAATATTGAGAACGTGTTCGGTGGTTAATGGCTCAAAATAGAGCCGATCTGAGATGTCATAATCGGTGCTGACGGTTTCAGGATTACAATTGACCATCACTGCCTCATAGCCAGCTTGTTGAACGGCTTGCACAGCATGAACACAACAATAATCAAACTCTATGCCCTGCCCTATGCGGTTTGGTCCCCCACCCAGAATGATGATCTTCTCGTTTTGGGTGGGGAGTGCTTCGCTTTCGGTCTCATAGGAGCTATAAAGATAGGGCGTGTATGATTCAAATTCGGCAGCACAGGTATCAACAACATGAAAAGTGGGCACAATACTATGTTGCTGCCGATAGTGGCGTATTGCTTGTGGTGTGGTGTCTAATAAATAGGCCAACTGTTCATCGCCAAAGCCATCGCGCTTGGCTTGACGGATGGCCGCAGGGGTTATTTTATCTAGGCCACCACTCGCTTTTAAGGACTGTTCGCGTTGCACAATTAACAACATTTGGTACAGAAACCAGCGATCAATTTTTGATACATCGGCAATCTCGTCTACGCTAATGCCGTCTTGTAGCGCTTCCCACACCCAATAGAGCCGTTCGGCACGCCCTATAGCAAGGCTTTCTAATTGGCCATCCCACTGGCGTTGATCGGTCGGAAATGGAGAACGACTGAGTTCTAGCGATTGCAATCCCTTTAAAAACGACTCGCGGAAAGTGCGCCCGATAGACATGGCCTCGCCCACCGATTTCATTTGAGGGCCAAGCGTGGGGTCAACTGATGGGAACTTCTCGAAGGCCCAGCGCGGCAGTTTTGTTACTACATAGTCAATACTCGGCTCGAAGGCTGCTAGTGTGGTGCGTGTGATGTCGTTTTGAATTTCATCTAACCGATAGCCTACCGCCAATAGTGCCGCAATTTTGGCAATCGGAAAGCCCGTCGCCTTGCTGGCCAGCGCCGATGACCGACTGACACGCGGGTTCATTTCGATAATAAGAACGCGCCCGTTGTCAGGATTGACGGCAAATTGCACATTTGAGCCGCCAGTTTCTACGCCTACACTCTCCATAACCACGCGGGCCATGTCGCGCAGCCGTTGATACTCGCGATCAGTGAGGGTCATGGCGGGGGCAACCGTTACCGAATCGCCAGTATGCACACCCATCGGGTCTATATTTTCTATCGAACAGATCACCACGAAATTATTGGCGTGATCGCGCATGACCTCTAGCTCATATTCCTTCCAGCCAAGCACACTTTCTTCCACCAAAACGGTATGAGCTGGGCTTTCGTGCAAGCCAAACTTTATCTTTTCGATAAAATCATCTGGATCATAAGCAATGCTGCCCCCACTACCGCCCAGCGTAAATGACGGCCGAATTAAGACCGGATAGCGGCCAATCTCGGCAGCAATCGCTTGGGCCTCTTCTAATGTAGAAGCCAAGCCCCCCGCAGGCACATCTAGCCCAGCTTTAATCATCGCTTGCTGAAAAAGCTGGCGGTCTTCGGCCAAGCGCACCGCTTCGGCCTTTGCGCCCAACATTTCTACGCCATACTGTGCCAAAACACCACTA
>CAZLPC010000462.1:0-2872 GCA_964561305.1 uncultured Anaerolineae bacterium | reverse complement strand
CACCTTCGGCGAGCCAATCTCGCTGGCTGCCCGCGAACCAGAATCGGTGGCGGGTACAGTGGTTAGCGGGGGCACGGCCAATGCCGTCAACATGCGGGCCTCGCCCAATACCAATGGTAGCGTGGTGATTAGCGTACCCAACGGCGGCAGTGTCGCTGTGTTAGGATCGCTGCAAAACGCACAAGGCGATACATGGTATCGGCTGGACTATGAAAGCGAAGGCGCGTGGTTGTCGGGCTATATGTTGGGCGAATTGGTGAATGTTCGTAATGCCACTGTGCCGCCCCTATCTGCCGCCAGCGACCGCACCAGCCCCCTTAACCCCAATAGCGCCGTGTTGTTACGCGGCCTAACGGTGTTGCGCCAACGGGTAGAAGACAACGGCTTGGCCTTCAGTCCCGATGGCTCACGCATTGCCGTCACTATCTCAGCCGATGTGCTAGAGGTGTTCGACACCGACGGCGGCCAGTTGCGCTTCCGTATTTTAACCACCGGCAACAACCTCACCGAACTGTCGTGGCCCACACCCAGCATCATTCTCACCACCACGCTCGACCTGCCCGCTGAAGGGCAAAATACATTTGTAAGCTATGTCGAGTTATGGAACGCCGTCTCGGGCGCAAATCGGCTCCGCATCCCCTTGCGGGGCGGCTTAGTGGGCAATAGCCTTGTGTCTTATCCCATCAACGCCACCCTTAGCCCCAATAGCGAGATTTTAGCGGTAGCCCTCGACAATGGGCGCATTTTGGCCTTTGATGCCGAAACAGGTGACCGCATCTGGGATCGGCAAAGCCACGAAGGGGTCGCCCGCAGCGTGTCCTTCACGCCCGACAGCGCCGTGGTCAGCAGCGTCGGCATTAACGACGCGCTGATTGTGCATCATGATGCGCTTAGTGGCGAGGTATTAGACACAATTAATGTGGGTGGCGTGGCGGGCCGCACGCCCCAACCCGTCCAAATGCTCTATAGCGGCGATGGCACACACTATGTCGTGCATACCACCGATGGGCGCATCTATACCTATGATGCCCCCACCGATACCCTGCTGACAATTGTGCAAGTGGGGCGTGATCCGTCCGATGTTGCCATTAGTCAAGATGCGAGCGTGGCAGTGGTGTCTTACTTCCAACGCCCCTATGTCGAAGTCGTAGACCTAACCACCGGCAATGTGGTGTTTAATGTGCTCTTAGATGGCAACATTCGGGCCATTGCGGCGGGCGATGAGGGCTTTGTGGCAGTGGGCAACATCGTACAATTGCATATTTTCCAAGTCCCCTAATGCTGCCGAAAGACCAGCCTCGGCCCCAAACCGCCATCGGGAGGATTTAGGGGCCGTGGTTAACCGCTACACACTTTTTCCCTTAGCTGGGTTGTTGCTGAAATTGGGTACGGCAATAGTGCAGGGCTTCATCCAACGAATCAAAAATCGGGATACGCACATCGCCAATTTGGGATGAACGCTTCATGTGGCGGGCTGCCATCTGATACATGGAGTTATTGGTTATCCACACAATTTGTTTGATCAAGCACGCCTGCTCGGCAGTTTCTTTAAGATTATTGCCCAAGCGCGACACATAATGAATGCTGGTGACAAACTGCGAGAGCGAGTAGTTGCCCACCCGAAACCACCCCAATATAAACTGTGGCTCGCCTTGTTCCTCTACCAACACCTTCATCGCCCGATTAAGGCGCAACATATCTACAAAGGGATTAAATCCCTCTAAAAAGGTTAACAAAATGATAGGTTCGTCGGGATATTTCTCGATTTGATAGTTTTCGATAAGTGCATTCATGGCGTTATGGTTGCTGTGGCCCAAAAATGCTGGGTCTGGCCAACAACACAATCCCCCTTCTGTTGTGGATGGATGTCCACTGGATAAAATGAGATAATGGTTGTCAAACCGTTAAAATATGGTTTGTAAAACACAGTATATCAATTGTCGTTGAATGCAGCAATGCGAAAAATGTGAAGGTTTGTAATGGAGCGCTAGGCAATAATTGGGCAAGACTTTAGTCAGTTATATGCTGGGGCAAGACCCCTTTTCTAGTGCAGCATAGCCGCTTCTAGGGCTGCGGCCAAGGTGTCATACACTGCAATTTGCAAGTTGCCGAAGGCCGTAGAAGCCATGCCGCCCGCCGCTTCCCGCAAGGCGATGTCGTCGGTCACAATGATCACCTGTTTTAGTTTGCGATGATGCCACAACGAGCCACGCCCGCGCCCCAGAACATTTGCAGTGTGCAAAATCTCCTCTAGGCTTAACTTGCGGCAAAACACAGTGATCAGCGTGTAACGGTCGGGTTGGGCATCTAATATGTCATCAATAGCTTGACTGGCGGTGGCAAGCTGAGGCATAAACTCGAAATCGTCATTGAGTGTAAGCACAATGATGTGGTCGTGGGGAAAGGTTTCGATGTTAAATGACATGGCGTGGCCTTTTGTACGTTTTGCTTACAATGCGGGATGCAGCCTAGATGGTAACGCAAAGTTAGGAAAGCACAACTTTCTAAAGCAACGGTTTGCCTCCCCGCCAAAATGAGGGTGCGGGGTGCAGTTTAGTGCTCTTTTGGGCGGGTTGATTGTGTATAATGGGACAAACACAACTTGCAACCATCTATAGCGATGATTAAGCAGAGAGAAGCCCAACCGCATGTTATCAGAAGCGCAAAAGTTGGACTATGCCCGCCGTGTGCTGCACAATATCGAAAATCGCATTGCACACAGCCTAGAACACGCCGACTATGACAGCGTGTATGTGGACTTGTTGGCGATTATGCAATATATTCAGCGCGAAGTGACCCACCTAGAGGGGCAGCCACCCCAGCTGCAACAAGGGGGCGACTAATGCGTTTATTTGTGGCGCTAACGGCGTTG
>CAZLPC010000461.1:0-2873 GCA_964561305.1 uncultured Anaerolineae bacterium | reverse complement strand
CAACGATGCCCGCGAGACCTGCCACGCCATCGAGAACGAAGGCGGACAATCGTTAGCGCTGGTGCTGGACGTGACCGACCCTCAAGCCTGCCAACGGGCCGTCAAGCAAGCCCTTGATGAGTTTGGGCAGCTAGACATTTTAGTGAACAACGCCGCTTTTCAGAACCATGTAGATGACGTAGAAGACCTGTCACTAGAGCAGTTCGAGCATACCTTCCGCGTCAATATTTTCGGCTACTTTTACATGGTCAAGGCAGCCATGCCCTATCTGAAGGCAGGCAGCGTGATCATCAACAATGGCTCGATCACAGGACTAGAGGGCAGCAAGGGCCTGCTGGATTATTCGGCGACCAAAGGCGCGATTCATGCCTTCACCAAGTCGTTGGCCCAACAATTGGTAGAGCGCGAGATCCGCGTGAATTGTGTGGCCCCCGGCCCGGTTTGGACACCGCTCAATCCCAGCGATCAAGCTGCCGAAAAAGTGGCCCATTTTGGCGAAGGCCAACCGATGGAGCGCCCCGCCCAGCCCGAAGAGGTCGCGCCCGCGTTTGTCTTTTTCGCGTCAGTAGCCGATTCTAGCTATATCACGGGCGAAGTGCTGACCGTGTTGGGCGGCCAAACAACGGCCGGCTAGCCATTTTTGACCGCGTGCAGATGACGCAAGAGTGGGTCTTGGGCCCACTCAAAAAACGGGCGACCGCTGGTGTCGCCCTACATGGCGCGGCCATAAGGCGAACCTTATGCCCCTTTCCTCTAGTTATTTAATTCACCACCTAAAGGAATAATATAAATGAAAAACTTAATGGATTTGTACTTGGAGCAATTGCGCGACATTTATAGCGCCGAGAACCAACTGGTGAGCGCCTTGACGAAGATGGCCGATGCCGCCACTGCCCCCCAACTGAAGCAGGTCTTCCGCGACCACTTGGATCAAACCAAGCTGCACATCAAACGCCTAGAGCAAATCTTCAGTTCAATGTCGGTCACTCCTGACGGCTATACCTGTGCAGCGATGGCAGACCTCGTGAGCGAGGGCGACGACATTATCGGCATACAAGAGAGCGCCCAAATTGTAGATGCCGCCCTACTTGCCGCCGCGCAACGCATCTAACTTTTCGAGATCGCGGCGTATGGCACGGTCGCAGAGTTAGCCCGCCAATTGTCACATAGCGAAGCCAAGCAACTGTTAGAGCAAACCCTACAAGAAGAACGGAACACCGACCGCAAGTTGACCAATTTGGCTATCAAAGAGAGCAACCCCGATCCGCACCGTTTTTCGGGCATAGAATCGGTGGTGGTGTTGTTCGACAACTTCGAGAGTGCCCAGTCGGCCATCGAGGCAATGGTGGATGACGGCTTCGATCCGCACAATATCGGCCTCATCACCCGCGACATCGATAGCGAGTTCCGCGCCTATCTCAACCAACTGCAACTCGAGCGTGACGATGACGAACCCGACGCTGTGGCGGGCGGCAACGGCGCGACTTTTGGCGCAGTCGTCGGTGCGTTGGCTGCCGTTGGCGTGGCCGTCATCCCCGGTTTGGGTGGATTCGTGGTGGCGGGTGTGCCGGGCGCGGCCTTATTCGCGGCGCTGGGTGGCATGATCGGCATCGGGACGGGTGGCGTTTCGGCTGGTCTAAGCGAATTAGGTATCGAGGAAAATCGAGCCAACTGGTATCTTGACCACATCAGGACGGGTCATACGCTGGTGGTGGCGCGTTTCCCCGCAGCATCCTCACAGCGCATCCAAGCCGTGCTCGACCGCTTTAATCCTATTGATGTCGAAGATGTTGAGCAACGCTAGGCCGTGGTATGACACAGACAAAATAAGTGGGCGGCCCGCCGTAGTCGCCCATTAAACAATACCGCGTTCATGCCGCCACCAATCCCCCGGCCTGTTCTGCAACCCGTATTGATTCCTCTAAAATAATGATTGTGCGCCCGCACGCTGTTGGATTATAATGGGTGCTGATAATTTCCCTCTCACTCAATCTTATGCTTGGCCACCACCAAATCACCCACCGCAATCTTGCTGGTTGGGGCAGGTTGTTGGGCGGCTAGAAGCTGGATGGCTTGCACAATGAACCCACTGCTCGGACAGTTGGCCGCGCTTGGCACGTCGGTCTGTTTTACGTTTGGCTCTACGCTGTTCACTTTTGCCGGGCGCGAGTTGGGGTCGTCGTTGGTGAATCGGGCGCGGCTCTTGATGGCACTGGTAGCGATTATGGCGGTGCATACGCTCAGTTATGGCCAGCCCTTGCCCTTCGATGCCACCGGGCGGCAATGGTTCTGGCTAGGACTGTCGGGCTTCATTGGCTTTGTGCTGGGCGATATTTTCTTGTTTCAAGGCTTCGTCATGATCGGGCCGCGCCTCTCGATGTTGATGATGGCGCTGGCTCCCGTCTTGGCCACCGTGATGGCGTGGCTGTTTTTGGCCCAACGCCTCTCTGTCATAGAGCTAGGCGGCATTGCCCTAACGGTCGGCGGCGTGATGTGGGTGGTGGCCGCCAACGGCCTGCCCAATTTGGATGATCGGCGCAGGTATCAGCGCGGCATTTTGTTTGCACTGGGCGGCGCAATTGGGCAAGCGGGCGGCTTGGTGACGGCCAGCGTGGGGCTAGAAGATGGTTTTTCGCCCCTATCGGCCATTACCATTCGCTTGGTGATCGCCACCGTTATTATTTGGATTGGCGCGGGTAGCATGGGCCTTGTGCCGCACAGCCTCCAAAAATTGCGCCAGCATCCCCGCGCCGTGCGTTTTATGACGGGGGCAGTGATAGCGGGGCCGTTGTTGGGGGTCTATTTGTCGTTGGTGGCGGTGCAAAATGCGCCAGTGGGCGTGGCCGCAGCCCTCACCAGCTTGCCGCCGATCT
>CAZLPC010000460.1:0-2883 GCA_964561305.1 uncultured Anaerolineae bacterium | reverse complement strand
AGCGGCCACTTCCTGATCTCCGCCGCGCACCGCATCGCGCGGCGTCTCGCCTCCGCGCGCTCCGGCGACGCCGAGGCTTCGCCGGAGGAGACCCGCGCCGCGCTGCGCGACGTGATCGGGCGCTGCGTGTACGGAGTTTGCAACAACATTATCGAACCAATCTAGAGCGCAACAGGTAAATTTGCAAACGCTCTAAAAGTTCGTTAAACTTTCTAGCGGTATGTTAACTTCACAAACCACTACTTTAATCTCTATTTAGGAGAGCAGAAGTTATGAAAAAACTTGGTTTACTTCTTGTCCTTGCGCTTATGTTATCGGTAGTGGGCAGTGCATTTGCTGCACAACCTGATACCAGTGCGACCCCTGTTCAACAATCTGATGTGCTTCGGCTTGTGATTGGTACAACTGATGACATCGCCGAGCTTGACCCCGCCAATGCCTACAGCTTCCACGACTGGGAGATCCTCCGTAATGTGTCGGATGGTCTGTTGGCGTATGTGCCGGGCAGCACCGAAATCGAGCCGCGTTTGGCCACCGATTTCCCCACTGTTTCTGAAGACGGGCTTGTCTATACCTTTACCCTGCGCGAAGGCGTTTTGTTCCCTGATGGAACCGAACTCACCAACGAAATTTTCGTTGAATGGGCCAACCGCAGCCTAACCCTACAAGGTAGTCCATATACTTTGATCAGCAACATCGCTTCTGTCGAGGCAGGTGAAGATAACACCATCATTTTCACCCTAGCGACCCCATTTGATCTCTTCCCAACCACCATCGCCTCTCAACCACAGTTGTACCCCTTCCAAGCGGGCGACTTCCCGATGGATGACTTCAACAACCAACCCGCCCAAATTCGCGGCGTGGGTGCATACATGCTGACCAGCTATACCATTGGCGAAACTGCGGTATTCCAACGCAATCCCAATTATTATGGCGAAGCCGGTGCTTTTGAAGAAGTTGTGTTTGTCTATTATGAAGACAATGCCCAACTGACACTTGCCATTGAAACTGGCGAAATTGACATGGCGTGGCGTGGTGTTACCGAAACCGAAGTATCTCGTTTGGCAGACTTAGAAGGCCTCGACGTGATCACTGTTCCCGGTCGCATCCAATACTTCTTGTTTAACCATTTGACAGAAGTCGGTGGCGATGCCAATGTCCGTAGTGCCATTGCCAAAGCCATTGACCGCGACGAAATTGTTGACCGCGCCCTTAGCGGCCTCTCAGAGCCAATCTATAGTATGGTTCCGCCCGGCTTCTTTGGCGCTTCAGAGAGCTTCCTTGACATTTATGGCTTTAGCGATGTAGACGGTGCAATTGAAGACCTTGCCGCATCGGGGTACACTGCCGATAACCCACTTCAACTTGATGTGTGGTATCCACCAGAGCGTTATGGTGGTACTGTCGCTGATGCGATGGCGGTCGTCGAGCAACAACTGGAAGCCACTGGCGCAATTGATGTAACCTTACAGAGTGCTGAATGGTCAACTTATGTTGTTGCTGCTACGGGTGGCGAATATCCATTCTATTTCTTGGGCTGGTTCTTCGACTATCCTGATGCTGACAACTACATTCAACCATTTGCTTCTTGCGATGGCTCGCGCGGCTTGGGTGTTAACTATTGCAGCGAAACCATGGATGGATTGATCGAAGCCCAACGCGCTTTGGTCGGTTCTGACGAGCGTGAAGATGCATTGTTTGCCATGCAAGACTTCTTCGCCGAAGAAGTTGTGGGTATTCCGTTGTGGGTCGGTCAAGACTACATGATCTACAACACCTCTGTCGTAACCAATGTGATTGTTGGTGCGCCACTGGTACTCGAATATCGCTTGTTGCAACCTGTGCAATAAGTTGTTTGACAGTTTGAAGCAGTTACTGGAGGGTGTGCTGTCTACAGCACGCCCTCTATTTATCGCCTAATATGGGTTAACCCACGAAAATAAAACCTATGGAACTAACATTTAGCACCATTTGTTTTGGCTCATTATTCTTTTTAGGGGTATTTCTGGCCTATGTAATTGCGACAGGCAGCGCTAGCTTGCGTACCTATCTCATTACGCGCTTGTTTTTGACGGTTCCCACGGTGTGGATATTGGTGACATTGGTGTTTGTCATTATGCGCCTCATTCCCGGCGATCCAATCACAGCCACCATTAAGCCCGGTGAAGACCCCGCCCGTATCGCCGAGCTACAGGCACGGGTAGGTGTCGACAAGCCTATGCACGAACAATATATCAATTATCTTGAAAGCATTTTAACTGGTGACTTGGGGCGTAGTATCACCGTCGAGCCAGACCGACCGGTGATTGATATTATTGCGCGACGTTTGCCCGCGACCCTAGAGCTTGTTATTCCTTCTATCATCATTATGCTCATTTTTGGTGTATTAAGTGGGGCTTTTGCTGCCCATAAACACAAGCGAACACCTGATTATGCGTTTAGGATGGTGGGTATTGTGTTTTACTCGATACCCATTTTTTGGATGGGGTTGATGCTTCAGCTGTTTTTCGGGGTCGTGTTAAATGGTTTGCTGCCAACAGCCAAGCGCAAATCGGGTTATATTCAATTTGAGACACACACCGATTTTTTCTTGATTGATACACTTATTGAGGGCAACTTTGAGGCTTTCTTAAATGTGGCTTCTCACATGATTCTGCCGACCATAACCCTTAGTGTGGCGCTTATCGGTGTTTTTATTCGTCTAACGCGCTCCAACATGATCGAAATATTGCAAGAAGATTTTGTGACAGCAGCGCGAGCGAGGGGCATCCCTGAAAATAGGGTGATCTATCGTCATGCCTTGCGAAATTCTTTCATTCCCATTATGACACTCATCGGCTTACAAATTGCGGTGTTGTTGGGTGGGGCAGTGCTAACCGAGAC
>CAZLPC010000459.1:0-2893 GCA_964561305.1 uncultured Anaerolineae bacterium | reverse complement strand
AATGGATCGCAACGATTTAACTGTACAGCTTTCTACTGGCGATATTGTTCATGCCGATGCAGACGACACTACACCGTCTGTCTCAGAGCAAATTACCGTCGCCATTCGGCCCGAGAAGCTGACCATTCTGCCTGCCGAAGGGCGCATCACTGCGCCTGTTTCTGGCGAGCAAACCAATATTGCCCACTTGTTGGCCGATGTATCACAACACCCCGATGCGGCCATTTTGCCGGGGATTATCATTAGCTCGACCTTTGTCGGCACAAGCACCCGCCATGTGGTTGAAATTGGTCAAAATGGAAGCCGCGCCAGCATGGTGGTGCGGATGCCAACCGATACCCCGACTGAAAGTGCGCTTGCCGCCGGACAGCAGGTCTATCTCTATTGGAAGCGTCAGCACACCCGCGTTTTGGTAGATTAACCATCGCATAACTATTCAAAAAGCCATCGTTCATAGACGTAGATTGATGGCTTTTTGCTTACGTCTATCATGTGTCACAGTTGTGATACAATACAAACACCCCATATTTCAATCACGTAACACCCATTACAGCCAATTTATTTATAATTATCTGCACTGTTCAAAATCTCACAAGGAACCCTGACTGTATGAGTTTTAACGGTTTTACCCAATTTAATCGCCTATACTGACAACACTTAAACGGAGAGCCAGTAACCCAAAATGAATAATATCCTGCTCGATACGCTAGTATCTGATCCAACCATTCCAACCCCAGCCCTCATTATCAACCTTGACACTATTGCCCAAACATATAACCGCTTCTGTGACCTAATGCCACAAGCGACAGTATTTTATGCCATGAAGGCCAATGCCCATCCCCAAGTGTTGCGCGTCATCGCCGATTGTGGTGGCGGCCTTGAAATTGCATCATCTCCAGAGCTTGACTTGGCGCTGGATGCGGGTGTGCCTGCCGACCGAATTATTTGCAGCAACCCTATCAAAAGCCCCGAATTTATTCGGCGGATGCAAGACATGGGCGTATATGCGATGGTCGTAGACTCCACGTATGAGGTTGAAAAAGTAGCCTACTATGCTCCCGGCAGCCGCGTCTATGTGCGATTGGCAGTGGATAATACGGGTAGTGTGTTGCCGCTTGCTGGAAAGTTTGGCGTAGATAGCAACCAAGCACTAGAACTGTTTGACATGGCAGCCGACATGGGCCTGCAACCAATTGGGTTGTCGTTTCATGTGGGGTCACAATGTTTGTCGCCCAATAATTGGGTAAATGCAATCCGCGCTTGTGGTCAAATTTGGGAAGCAGCAATCCAACGCGGGCATCAGTTCCATTTCTTGAATTTGGGTGGCGGTTTTCCGGCAGGACATTATCATACCCCCACTATTCCGACGCTAGAAACCATTGCTAGCCTGATCAATCACGCCATTGCCAACTATATGCCCGAAACCCCAGCGATTATTGCGCTAGAGCCGGGACGCGGCATGGTGGGCGAAGCGGGACGTTTGGTGGCCAGCGTTATGGGCAAGGCCCACCGCGGCCAGCATACATGGCTGTATTTGGATGCAGGTGTTTTTAATGGTCTAATGGAAACGTTTGAAGGCTTTCCGCCTGTAGTTAGTTTGGCCGATGGCCAATTGAATGTCAACCACAGCCATCACTACACACTGGCCGGCCCCAGCTGCGATAGCTGCGACGTAATTGCCCAAGACATCACCCTACCCGCCGTCAACATCGGGGATCGGTTGGCGTTTTACGATGCGGGTGCATATACCAATGAATATGCATCCAACTTCAACGGCTTCAACATCCCACAAATGATCTTTGTGAGCGAAGATCAAAATACAGTGATGGTGACCGATGATGTGGTGATGGTTGTCGCCTAAAAACGTACACTCGGTTTATCAAACACAAAAACCCCTCGCTAGCCAATGAGGGGTTTTTGGTTGGGTTACTAGAATGCAAGAAACGATGAGAATTGCCAGACATCATCTTCATTAGGGGTGCGCTTGCCGCCAAAACGCTCGAATGGCTCAAAGCGGTGCTTAAGCGGTGTCCAGTCGGTTTGTACCGATGGGCAAGGGCCCAGATAGGGATTAGCCACCGCCAATACTTCCCGATGCGGCAAGCTGTCGGGTACACAAAAGCCCATTTGTGGGTTGCGGATCATCCAAAACACCGCACCCAATACCGAAGCCGCCACTTGCAATGTGGTGGCGTTTTGGCCGGGAGTCAGTTGGCGCGTTTCTTCAATATCCAACTGTGAGCCAACCCACCATCCATTGAGATCGTGCCCCAACAATAATACCCCTAGCTCATCTTCGCCTTGAATGATGTCGTTGTCCATAATGCGGAGCTTGGGCTGAAGTTCATAGTTTCGCATTTTTAGCTCGTGCAACGATGCAATGGCGGCATCGGTGGGCAGATAGGCATAGTGTACTGTCGGGCGATAAATGGGCTTGTCGCCATCCCACACCGTCAAATAGTCGCTGATGGTGAAGGCTTCGCCGTGGCGCACCACCATCCCGATGATCTCGCCGCCCTTAGGAACCCAAGAGCGCACCCATGTATTCATGCCCATTTGGGCAAGGCAAATTTGATTGCCGGGCCCCGCAAGATGGGTATGTGCGCCGTGTGGCAAGGCGCGTTCGTGGGTTCCCCAACCCATCTCGGCAGGGGCTATGCCCTCTTCGCGGAAGCCTTCGATAGACCATGTGTTGACAAATTCATCTACTTGCTTGGGTTGGTTGCTGATTTGTGTGTCGCGCTCTGAAATGTGGATGACTTTTACGCCCGCCAGCATGGCCAAGCGCGGATAATCACCGTTGGCCAGTGCCTGCTCTAGGTTTTGGCGGCGGGTGGCTTCTAGCTGTAGCTGCTTGAGCATGGCATTGCCGATGTCTTCTAGGGCAACTTTT
>CAZLPC010000458.1:1798-2900 GCA_964561305.1 uncultured Anaerolineae bacterium | reverse complement strand
AACCAACCAACGAGGCTGCCGCGTTGGGCATCAAATTGGTCGCTTTTTTCCCAGAGGCGCAAAAAGACATCTTGGGCCACTTCTTCGCTGTCTTCTGCATCGTTTAGGGTGCGGAAAGCCACCGAATAGACCAATCCGCCATAGTGATGATAGACCTGCATCAGCGCATCTTGATCTTGCTTACGGATGCGGTCTAGGAGGGCTAGGTCATGGGTGGTATCGTGCTTGGCATCTAACTTGACGATTGCTGGAGATACTGGATCGTGCATGTTGTCGTCCGTTGGCCCACAATTGCAGAAGTAAAGCATCCCCATTGTGACATGGGGATGCTTTTTGGTCAAAAATTTAGATTGTGAAGATTAACTAGGGTTGGGCAACAAACCAGACATCGCCGCGCCCTTGGCCAGTGGTGTCGCCGGGCAAAACGTCGTTCACCCAGTAATAGACTGGTGCGCCGTTATAGGTTACTTGCAAGCTACCGTCGGCACGTTCAATTGTGCCCACTTCGCCCGCCACGCCTTCAGCCACAACCACTTCTTGGCTTTCAGCAACGGTCAGGGGTGGCCAGTTGGCGGCGCAACCATCCACACAGTTGCTCGCGCCATCGGCATCGTTGGCAAAGGTGTAGAGGGTGAAGCCATTGGGGCCCACCAAGAGGCTACCAAATTCTTCGCTTTCAACTGCCGACAACACAGCAGGTTGCACGACAAACCACACATCGCCGACATTTTGGCCGGTGGCATCGCCGGGTACTTCGTCGTTAAGCCAGTAGTACAAGGGCCAGCCGTTATAGGTCACTTGCAAGCTACTATCATCGGTACGGGTGATCACGCCGAACTCGCCAGCAAGGCCGGGTTGAACGCTCAGGGCATCTTCGGACTCAACGGTCAGGGCGGGCCAGTTTTCGAGGCAGCCACCAGTGCAGTTGCTCACGCCTTCGGTGTCATTGGTGAAAAAGTAGAGGGTATAGCCATCAGGGCCAACCAAGAAGCGGCCCAAGTCGGCATTGCCAGCCAAGCCTACGGTGGGCATAGTGGCAACCCACCATACATCGCCTACGGCTTGACCAGTGGTGTCGCCGGGGGCAGCGTCATTAACCCAT
>CAZLPC010000458.1:1303-1788 GCA_964561305.1 uncultured Anaerolineae bacterium | reverse complement strand
GTTATAGGTCACTTGGCGTGTGCCGTCATCTTCACGGGTGATCACGCCCAAGCGGCCCGAAATGGCGGGGTCTAGGCTGGGCAATTCGTCTTCACCCACGGTTAGGGCGGGCCAGTTTTCGAGGCAGCCACCAGTACAGTTGCTAACACCGGGTTCGTCATTGTCGAAGGTATAGAGGGTGAAGCCGTCGGCGGTGGTGAAGAAGGGGCCAAGTTCGTCGTTGCCACTGAGGGTAACGGTATATGACATCATGTCATCTTGGGCGGCGGCGGGCACAACGGCGACCAGCGCCAATAGCAATACAAACATCAAGATAGCTGTGCGTTTCACTGTAAATTCTCCTTGCTGATTGGATTTTAAGTTTGAAGAATCGTTGTTTTTTTGATTCCACACTTTGCTACGTCAAAAAAGGGGCGATTGGATGAGGGAAAATATATCTTTTTTGTATTTTAACAATTCCCTAACAAAAACCAACCCCCTAGAAA
>CAZLPC010000458.1:0-1293 GCA_964561305.1 uncultured Anaerolineae bacterium | reverse complement strand
AAATTAGGGGCTGGGCAGCATCAATAGCTTGAGCATAATGGATATAGGCGTTGTAGGAGACACAAAAGACCATGATTCGACACTTTGTTGTAGATATAGATACCAGATCATTACGGGGGCGCATTGCTACGCTACATCAAGACCCCGTACCCGTGCGCGGTATGTTCATCCATGGTGTGCGGAACGATGTCCAGCTAGGGCCAACACAAGGCGGGCGCTGTCGCTTTAAGTTAAAGCGGGTTCATTTTTCGCCATTTGCGCTGTTTAATCGTGGCCAAGCCAGTGGCGTTTTGCAACCGATCAACGACTATCAGACCGCCGTCGTACTTAAGATAGATTTTAATGTGTTGTGGTGGATGGGTATTGTCCAATTTGTTTCAGCGCTGATATTTATCGTGGCGTGGGTACAAGAAAATAGTGAGATGTGGTGGGTTGGGGCATTATTTGTCCCCATCGCCATCATCAGTTGGGCGGTGTGGTTTTTGTTTCATTATTGGCGCATGATGAGCCAGCTAAAGCGGGTCTTCGGCGAGACATTTGCACAAGTCGCGCATCAGCCCCAATCATTCGATTTTCCAGAAAAAATTAATATGGAGGGATGGAGGGATAAGCATGATCTATGATCGGCGTGAATTTACTGTCAATTTAGATGTAGAGACGATTAGCGCGATGGTGCAAAACCTACACCAAGAGCGCCGTTTCGAGATGACGATAGCGGTGAACCTGTGGGAAGCACGCCGCCATGTCAAAATAATGCCCAATGAGTTTGGTGATATAGATTTCTGCTTCCGGCGTTTACCCTTGCATCCTTTGTCATTGCTCAATCGGGGGCGAGTGAATGGCAAGCTACAACGCCTAAGCCAAACGCATACATTGGTGACGCTAAATATTGATAATCGGCTGTTGGCGCTACGAACAGTAAAGTTGTTTTTGGAATTGATGGCGTTTAGTCTGATATGGGTAGTGATGCTGGCTACCATTTGGTCGCTGACATTGGTCGTAATGGTGATGTTCGGTGTAAGCATGGTGGTGGCGGCAATATTTTGTCCAGTATGGTATGTCTATCATCATCAATGCCTGCTATCAGAGTTGGCCGAAATCTTCGGCAGTGCTGTTCATAGCACCACCGACGATCAAGTATTTGGGTCGGCCTCAATAGTGAATTAAATAGCCGAGCGAAATATTGAGAAGCCCTTATACCGTTTTTAAGACCAGCCGCGCCGCTTGGCGTACCAAAGCATCGGGATCATAATCGGCTAGCCACAAAATGGCCTCTAGTGCATCGTTGGGGCC
>CAZLPC010000457.1:0-2904 GCA_964561305.1 uncultured Anaerolineae bacterium | reverse complement strand
CTATTGGTGCAAGAGAGCATTGCCGACGGCTTTATAGCAAAGGTTAAAGCCCGTATGAAAACCCTAAGAATGGGTGATTCATTGGACAAAGGGATAGATATTGGCGCAGTGGTGGCCCCTGTGCAATATGAGACTATTGAACGTTTGGTGAAAATTGGCGTGGCCGAAGGAGCCGACCTCTTCCAAGCTGATACGCCCATACCCACCAAAGGGTGCTACTATCCGCCCACGCTACTCACCAATGTGCAACCCGCCGCCACCGTGGCCCAAGAGGAAATTTTTGGGCCAGTGCTAGTGGCCATGACCTTCCGCACTATCAACGAGGGAATTGAATTGGCCAATAACACACGCTATGGCTTGGCGGGCAGCGTATGGAGTGAAAACATTAATTTAGCGCTGTATGTGGCCCAACGCATTAAAGCGGGCAGCGTCTGGGTTAACTGTACCAATGTGTTTGATGCGGCGGCCGGCTTCGGCGGTTATCGAGAGAGTGGCTTTGGGCGCGAAGGCGGACGCGAAGGTTTGTTTGAATATGTGCGGCCAAAGTGGCAAAGCCGCCCGCGTCCTACATTTACGCCTAACACAGCATGGGGACAGCATACTCCACCGGCTCCTAAACCCTTAAACGGCGCAAATTCTAGTGCAAATGGCAGTGTTGCTATTGATCGCACCCCTAAGCTCTATATTGGTGGCAAACAGAAGCGCCCCGATGGAAACTATACCCGTGCCATTATTAATCCCAAAGGTGAAATGGTGGGCCAAGTGGGCGATGGCAACCGCAAAGATATTCGTGATGCAGTTGAAGCCGCACACAAAGCGGCTAGCGGCTGGGCCAACCGCGATGCTCACAATCGCGCCCAAATTTTGTATTATATTGCCGAGAATTTGGCCGCCCGCGAAGCCGAATTTATCGCTCGTTTACAAGCCATGACGGGCGCGAGCGCCAAGCAAGCCAGCCAAGAAGTGGCGGCCAGCATCGAACGGTGGTTTATTGCTGCGGCATGGGCCGATAAATTTGGCGGCACAATCCAAGAGACACCCCTGCGCGGTATTACGATGGCGCTGCATGAACCTGTTGGCGTGATTGGTATCGCTTGCCCCGATGAACACCCCTTGTTGGCGTTTTCGGCGTTGGTGGGGGTGGCCATTGCGCGTGGCAATGCAGTGGTGGTTGTGCCCTCGGCTCAATATCCGCTAGGTGTCACCGACTTTTTTCAAGTGTTAGACACATCAGATGTGCCCGATGGTGTAATCAACATTGTTACGGGCGACCGCGATCACCTGAGCAAAACCTTGGCCGAACATGACGATGTAGACGCACTGTGGTATTTTGGCAGTGCCGAAGGCAGCTATGCGGTTGAACATGCTTCGGCCAGCAACATGAAGCGTACTTGGGTTGGCTATGGCTTGCCACTTGATTGGCTAGATGCGAAGCACACGGTGGGCGAATATGTGCTGCACCACGCTACTCAAGTGAAGAATGTTTGGGTTCCTACGGGCGAATAACACTGGCTTTGCTTAATGAAAACAGCCACCTGTCACGGTGGCTGTTTTGTTGTGAGGACGATCCAAGCTGAATCGCAGGGCTTATTCGATAATACGGATGTTGTCTATCCACCAACCATCATAAGCGGTATCGGTGGTAAGTGCATCTAAGCGGAAACGAAGTGTAATGGCGTTGCCTGCAAAGGCTGTGAGATCTCGGGTTTGTGATTCCCAGTTTTGCTGATTCACCCAACCTGTGCGTGTGTAAACACTATTCCATGTGAAGCCACCATCAGTCGAAACTTCAACAATGATACGATGGTTGCTGCCCAGATAGTAGCGTTGATCCCAGTAAAGGGTGTAGTTACTGCTGGCAGGAATATTGATCGTGCCTTCTAACTCCACGACTGACTCGGTGCGCGTGAGGTAGTTGCCCGACGGGCTGTCATGGAATAGTTGGCTTTCGCCATTAAAATTGAGTCTGAGTTCTTCACCGCCATAATTTTCATAATACTCAATCCGAACGGTGACATTGCCAGCCGGGAAGGTAATTGGGGGCGACGTGTAAGGTATGCTTCCACTACAATTCCAGCGGTGTTGATAAGTTGGAGTAGCAGGATCATAGAGCGTCCCTGCAGGATAGACCCATACTTTAAGGCCATCGTCTACACGTCCTGAGAAAACATATTCTGTTTCGACTGGGATAAAGAATGTGCGAAGCAAGACAACACCCCATGTATCGTTATCACCATGTGGGTTATCAGGAATATCTACCTCGTCAATTGTCGTTGTACCCCATAGTTCCGTTAGGGTTGCGTTGTTTGTACAGGCATTTTGCACATTGTTATACCATGTGGCTTCCCATTGGCCAGCACCAAGCGATGAGCCGCTACCAAAGCTGCGATACTCGGTAATGGGGGCCCAGTTATGCTCGAAGACAAACTCGCCGGGGTTAAGGGCTTCAATATCTTCGTTATAGGGCGGGTTATAGACCGACTCTTCGCTGCGGCTGATGATTTGCACATCATCCAAATAGACCCCATCACGATTGGTTCCACTGCTTTTAAGTGTATTAGAGTGGAAGCGAATGCGAATATTTTGGTTGATATAAGGCCGCAGGTCTACTTCAAGACGGTGCCAAGCGCGATTGCGGATGTCGGTAACTTGGGTGCTGGTGACAGCTTGCCAATTAGAAAGCAGTCGCCCATTGGCATCGGCTTCGGCAATTTCAACGCCCCAATAGGTTCCAGAGCGAATCTCATAGCGTGTCCAATAATACAAAGCTGGATCAACTGCCCCCGTCAAATTAATGGTGGGGCGTAGCTCTAGGACATGGGTTTCATGATCACGTTGGTTGGCATAGGGCGTATCTGACCATGCAAGGCTACCGCTACGGGAGCGTTCGTCGGTGATATCCCA
>CAZLPC010000456.1:0-2909 GCA_964561305.1 uncultured Anaerolineae bacterium | reverse complement strand
ATTGACCAACGCTCGCGGCGCGTTTTGCTAAATTCAGACGACACAGCACCAGCGCTTTATAGTGAAGCCAGCAGCGATGCAGACCTACTTGGCACAGTCGAGCCGCGCTTGGGGGTGCAAATTTTAGATGCTGCCATGCAGCCCGTTTTGCTAGACAACAACCGTTTGCGGCCCGACTATTGGTATTATGTATCTGCACCACAGTTTGTGTATGTAGATGCAGTCGGGCTAGGCATTAGCACCGTTGAGGGCTGGTTGCCACAAAGTGCCTTCGCTTCTACCGAACGGCCCGCCTTACGAATCAGTGGCAAAGTGTTTGATCAAAGCGAGGAACTTGCTACTTTAGCGATCTATGCCGAACCCGATAGCAACAGCCCAGTTTTGCTAGAGCTGCCCATCGAGTCACAACTGAATGTGTGGGAAGGGCTGGCGGCAGATGCAGAATCGGATGAGCTAGCATGGCTGCGGGTCTCCGATAATAGCAATACCATAATCGGATGGATACAAAGTGAGTATGTTGTGCCATGGGGCTATCAAACACGCTTCACCGCCACCGACTTTGCCATCAGCAACCCCAACAGCCGCATAAAAGCCGGTTCTGGTGAAGGACAATGGACAACTGCATTCTTCGAGCGCATGGTAAATGATCGCCGTTTTATGAAGGCGCTTCGCACCACCCTCTTGCTGATTGTGCTCATTTTGCCGGTACAGTTCACATTGGCCATCATCATGGCCTTGGTGCTGCAAGCGCAAATTAAAGGCAGCACCATCTATCTCTACATTTACGCTATTCCATTAGGTGTATCTGACCTAGCGGCGGGGTTGGTGTGGTACTCCATTTTTACCCAGCGCGGCTTTGCTAACTCGCTCCTTGATCAGTTGGCCCTGCGTGAAACACCTTTTATTTTTATTGGTGTGGGGCGCGACGAATGGATGATCTTCATCATTGTATTGGCCGAGGTTTGGCGGGCCACGTCTATTGTGATGATTATAGTTGTATCAGGTTTGCAAGCTATCCCCACCAGTTACTTAGAAGCTGGCGAGATTTTTGGGGCAAATTTGTGGCAACGCCTGCGCTATGTGGTGCTACCATTGTTGCGCCCTAGCTTGCAGGTGGCCCTTATTTTGCGGACAATCCTCGCTTTTCAAGTATTCGCCGTTGTTATTGCCATTACTGGCGGCGAGGTAATCACCGTGTTGGCCAACGAAACCTTCCGTTGGTATGACCCCGGACGCTTTAATAACAAGAATATGGCAGCAGCTTATGCCACCTTCATTATGTTCATCTCGCTGGGTATCTCATTCGTTTATCTGAGAGCAATACGCTCTCAAGAGGAGGCAGCGCGACCATGAACTTTGAAATTCCAGCTTTTACGATTGAGGGATTTAACGCTTATTGGTTCGTGCTGAACTTATTGGCGGCACTGATAGTCGTGGTAATGACCGATAGCGCCCTAAACAAGTTTCAATGGCAACGCTTTGTGCCACTATTCAGCATCCGTAAACAATTCGACCACTTGATAAGCGCCTTACCCAGTTTTATCAACCGTTGGCCCACACGCATCTTGACCTTGTTACGCCTTGCCATTGTGCCAATTGCAGTGATAGCGTTATTTTTGGCTACTTTTAACACTGCTGATAGTTCTAATGGAGCGGTGGCATTGCTTGTTTTTCATGCCAGTTCTGCCCTAGCAGGGATTGTATTGGGCTATGCCGTGTTTTTCAACCAAAAACGCGAGCCCGCGCTTGGGCAGTTGGTTGGATTAGGGGTTGGATTGATAGCGGGCTTTCCGGGCTTATTAGCGATGTCATTCGCTATTCCCGTCAATAAGGCCAAAACCATCAATCAGCTTATTCCGCCGCCGCCAGCCCTGCGTGATCTACCCCCAGAACAGCGCCGCGCCCTGCTAGAAAGACGGCTGCGGCGGGGTTGTGTATATGCTATTGCCACTGCCATTGCCATTTGGATTTTGTTGCCGATCTGGTTAATCTTCACGATGGCGTTTAGCACCGTGCGCGATGTGCGAGCTTTTCCCAAGCATTGGTTTCCAGAGCCGTTTTCGTCTGATACGATCCAGTTTTTCTTTAATGTGCGCGGCATTCCAGAATCCACCATGAACAGCATTACGGTGGCGTTTATTACGCTGGGACTATCCACGCTAATTGCCGTTCCTACCGGCTACGCCATTGCCCGCTTTTTGTTTCGTGGGCGCAACGCCACACGCTTGGGCATATTGGCAGTGCGCGCTTTTCCGGTGGTCATTCTAGCGGTTCCGTTGGCTGTCACATTCATCGAATGGGGGCTGTTTGATACGGTGTGGGCGGTGGCGCTGGTGCATACTGCGCTCACGTTGCCAACGACAATTTTGGTAGTGGCCAGCGTGTTTGCCAGTGTCCCCCGCGAGCTAGAAGAAGCCGCCAAAGTTTTCGGGTGCAACTCGTTTGGGGCGTTTCGGCAAGTGGTGTTGCCATTGGCTTTACCCGGCATTGCGGCTTCGGCTATTTTCACATTTGTTATGTCGTGGAACGAGGTGTTTGCTGCCATTTTGCTTACGCTTCAAAACCGCACACTTCCCGCCGAAATTCTCTATTCCCTAGACAAATCTGGCGATCCGTTTAAGTTTACGGGCGGATTTTTTATGCTCGTGCCGTCCATGATCTTCATTTTCTACATTCGGCGCTATTTGTTTAATATGTGGGGACAAATTACAAAATAAGGACAGTAAAATGGCTGAAATTGTTGTTCAAAACGCATATAAAACCTTTGGTGATGTATTGGCCATTAATAATGTTAGTTTAACCATCCATGATCGAGAGTTTGTGGTGTTGTTGGGGCCTAGTGGATGTGGCAAGACCACACTGCTGCGAGCCATTGCTGGTTTAGGACTGGTGGACAGCGGCAAAATTAG
>CAZLPC010000455.1:1431-2910 GCA_964561305.1 uncultured Anaerolineae bacterium | reverse complement strand
ACAAACCGCATGGCCGCGCCATTGTAGGGGCGATGCCTGCGTGCTCGCCCATGTTGCTCGTCATTTACACCGAATTAGGATACACAACCGATCATGAATTATCCTACTCTACGATTTTCACCACTACGCTTTCCATGCGCTTGCCCTACGCCCGCCTGATTTTGTGCTATACTCTAGGGCGTTTACAACTTTTATCAATATGTGTTCAAGAGGAAAAGCCATGCTAAACCGTTATCGGATTGCACTATTCGCTGTTCTGGTCGCTAGCTTATTACTGATTTCTACTGCTAGTCCGCTTGCCCATGCCCAAAGCGATACTGCCCAGCCTATTTTCTTCTTGCGTAATGGCAATATTGTGCGCTATGACCTGACGACGGGTGCGCTGACCCAAGAGACCACTTGGGGCTATAACCAGCATCCGCAATTGTCGTATGATGGGCGCTATTTCGCTTATAATTCAGTGGCATCACAGGTCATTGAAAGTTTTCCGGCCTCGCTTGAGATTTTTGGTAGCGATCCTTATAGCAATATTTGGATTGCGGTGGCCAACAACACCAATTCAGATGATTACACGCGCATCGCTACTCAGCCCGTTGGCATGATCCCGCCGTCTGATCTCAGTTTCGGCGCAGGTATTGTCCGCAGCACGCCTAGTTGGTCGCTTAACTCGCAAGAGCTAACATGGCTAGAGTATGACACCACAGTATCGCCGTCTATTACGCGCTTGGTGGTACACAATGTCGCTACCAATAACCAACGGGTTATCCGCACTGGCCTAGATTTAGGGTTTCAAGATGCGGGGGTGCGGCTGCCAAAGCCGCGTTTTGGTTTTGGCGTGATCGCCTATAGTTATTTTAATGCGCCCAATCCTGATAGCGCTATTGCTGGCTTTAGCCAAGTGATCGAATTTTATGACGCGACCACGGGCAATCTTTTAGATACCTATACGCGCAATATTGAGATTGCACCCATTAACGACTTTGTGTGGCTGGCCGACATGCCCGATACCATCGCCCTTATTGGTGATGCCAACGCCATCGAGACCTATAATTTCCGTACCCAAAGCAGCTTTACGGTGGCCTTTGGTGCAACTGTAGGTGCTTTTAGCCTTGCCAACCCCAACAACCTTAATGCCCAAGTTTTAACGCGCCATTCCTCTTTCAACTTCGATTGGACAGGCCGCATCCCCAGTGGCGGCAGCGCCGCCTTTAGTACCAGAAGTGCCTACAACACCGTAGCCATGTCGCCTAGTGGTGATGCGTTCGCCTATCAAGACGAGACGGGTGCGTTATGGGTTGTGCGGGGTGGGGTGCTTCAAGTTGTGCCCAGTACAGCCGGACCGGGGTTGGTACTTGGCCCCATTTGGGGCCCCACGGCCTTCCACCTTAAAAACGAGGTGGGCACACACGACATTATGACCTGCACCAGTGCGCCGGCCCCACGGCTTGGCATTGGCGGCACAGCGCGGGTGCTGACTGG
>CAZLPC010000455.1:0-1421 GCA_964561305.1 uncultured Anaerolineae bacterium | reverse complement strand
TGGTGTGGGGAGCAGCAACGTGTTGCGGGGTGCGCCCGGAACGGGCTTGGGCAGCGCCGAACTGTCTAGCATTCCCGAAGGTGGTGTGATGAATGTGTTGGCTGGGCCCTATTGCAGCAGTGGCTACTATTGGTATTTGGTCAACTTTGGCGGCCAAATTGGCTATACACCTGAAGGCAGCACCAGTGGCGTGTATTGGCTGCAACCCGGTTAAGCGCGGCGGAGATATGGATGGGGCTGGCGTATCAGCCCCATTATCGCTTGTTAGCGGATGGGTATTTAATGGCTGACCGAACGCGCCGTTTGTTGGCGCACCGCCAACACAATATCGCCAGCGTTGTGCCGATCCACCGTTAGCATTGGCAGGCGCAGATGATCGCCCACTGGCAACACCGCCGACGATACCAGAAATATTAACTGGGTGCTGCGATTAATCGCGTGGCATTGTATCGTGTCGAAAATAGGGGTTAGGCGGGCGCGTAGGCGGGTATCTAGCAGTACCATCGCAGGGATGTGGCTGGTCAATAGGTCTAGGGCGTGGTCTTCGTTGGTGGTGATGATGCTTTGCACACCAGCAATGTCTAAAAGCAAGCTCAAGCTGTGGGCATAATCATCATCAAGTACCAGTGCCACCACTGCTATTGTATCGGATACGGTTTGTGTTGTTTGTGTAGTCATCATATCGGGTTGTTTCCTGCATCAGTTGAGCATGTTTATTCATTATAAACCAAAATCTAACTTTTCGTATCAATTTTTTATGAAATTTGTTGTTGTCATCAATCTGAGGACAGTTGCAAGGTTAGGGGGCGATGGTGTGGAATTGAGTACGGGAAATCCGTTTTGCAGGCGATAAAACCTAGAAAAATTGCGTCAAAGTAACCTCACCCAACTAGGTGAGGTTATGCGTTAATGTACCAGTTCGGCAGTCTCGGTGGCAGAAAGATAGGTGTTGGCTTGTTGCCGAAACAGCTCTGACAACTCCACTACCAATTCAACGTTGCGCTGAAGCTGTTTCACATCCACGCCCCTGATACCCAAATCGGTATAGCAACTAAGGCCCGGAAACAGCCAATTTAACTCGACGTGCTGTAGGTTGCTTTTGGCAAGGCGCGAGCCTAACTTTTGCTTGTTGCCAAACACATTGTGGGCGAAGTCGGGCGGATGACTCCATACGTCAATACCCCGATCAAAAATAGCCTCTAGGTCGCTTACTTTTTGCGGATGGCGACTACTGTCATCGGTAGAAGTTGCATCGGGGGGCAGGGCCATGCCCTTCCGCAACAACCACATATTCACATCCATAATCGTCGGGCTAACTTGGGTGGGCCGATAGCGCACCATAATTTTAATGGGGTTGCGTGGTTCAATACTAATTTCTGCATCTTGATAGACACCGCGCACGCGCCCAAAAAAACTTATTT
>CAZLPC010000454.1:0-2917 GCA_964561305.1 uncultured Anaerolineae bacterium | reverse complement strand
ACAATGGCAACGCCAACGACCGCGCCTTGGAACTGGCCCGCGACTTCTTATACTTTGTGCGCGGCGTAGACGGCCAAACCATTGTTAACGATCATTATTTTTACACCTATTTTAATCAGCCCATCGAATTTGATGCCGATGATGTGCCCTTGCCGCCGGGTTTCGACCCGCTCGGCACGCCCAATCGCCAAATCTGCAAGGTCAGCTAGCCCCATCAGGGTAGCAGCGCAGATTTTGAGGTAAAAGGCATCGAATAATTGGCGCGACCGCCTTGCAAAGTCCTATTTTGGGCGACCACTGCGGATCGCCCATTCTTGCACGAAACCGTGCTCTACTGGATTCGTCTAGCCTTTTACCGAGCCAGCAAGCAAGCCGCGAATGAAGTAGCGCCCCAAGACCATATAGACCACCAGCGTGGGCAACGCCGCCAAAATTGCGCCGGCCATGGGCAAGTTCCAGTCCACGGCTTCGCCGCCCGCAAGGTTGGCAATGGGCACAGTGATGGGATTGTTCTTCTCGCTGGTTAGCGTGATGGCAAACAGAAACTCGTTCCAGATTTGCGTAAACTGCCAAATGACCACCACCACAAAGCCCGGCAACGACAACGGAAAAATGATGTTGCGATAAATGCCAAAAAAGCCCGCGCCATCAATTTGCCCTGCTTCAATCAACTCTTTCGGAATTTCGACATAAAAATTACGGAAGATAAGCGTGGTAATGGGCAAGCCATAGACCACATGCACCAAAATAAGCCCCGTTAGGCCACCATACAGCTTTTGGCCGAAAAGCTCGATGCCATTCATAAACTGAAACAACGGAATCAATACCGCTTGATAGGGGATAAACATGCCAAATAGCATCAATGGAAACAACAACCCCGCCGCCGGAATGCGCCACTTGGCCAACACATAGCCATTAAGCGACCCCATCACCGCCGAGGCCGCGGTGGCTGTAACGGCCAAAATGGCGCTGTTGGCCAAACGCGGCGAAAAAGCCTCCCATGCGGTCTCAAAACTTTCGAAATTAATGCTGCTGGGCAGTTCCCATGCGCGGTCGGGTTGGGCTTCGGCGGGGGTTTTTAGGGCTGTGATCACCACCAAAAAGCCCGGCAATAAAAACACCAGCGCAAACATGATCAACAACAGATAGACGATGACACGCCACGACACTTGTTGCAACCGACGGGTGTTAAAGGATGAATTGATCATGACTAGCGGCTCTCCAAGCGTTGTTGACGATTATTTGACCACAAGTAAGGAATGATAACGATAGAAACCAGCAGCAACATCACCACCGCAATGGCGCTGCCCGTGGCCAACCGATTGCCCCGAAAAGCCAATGTATAGAGGATGATGCCCGGCACTTTGGTATTTTCGACATCGGGGCCATTAAGGGCAAAAATGAGGTCGAACACTTTCAATGAGATGTGGCCCAAAATGATGACCGCGCTTAATACAATGGGGCGCAACGACGGCAATATAATGAACAGATAGACCTGCCACTCGGCGCAGCCGTCCACCCGCGCCGCCTCGCGCAGTTCTTCAGACACACCACGAATGCCCGCCAAAAACAGCGCCATTACATAGCCGGCCATCTGCCATGTGGCGGCCAAAATAGCGCCCGTCAGGGCCACATTATAGCCCTTAATTGGCTCGTTGGTGGGCAGGTCTAGGGGTGGCCACACATCGCGCCAAAAGCCCGCCACATAAAGCAGCCACAGCCCCACCGCAGCCAACACCGTCCATGTCATGGCGCGGTCGCTGGCCCGCACCGCGTAGTTAAAGGCCACTACCCCGAACAAAGCCATGCCCAAATAGACAAACGCCTGCGCTTCATCCCATGTGAACTGATAGATCACGTTGCGGCTAGCGACCCATTGATAACTGAGCGCATCAGAGCGCAAAAAACTCGGCACAATGTTCACGCCAAAAATTTCAAGGTTGCTCAACACCTCGGGCAACTGATTAAGGCCACCACGCGGCTGCAACAGCCAGTTCCACACAGTCCCCGTCACCACCAAAGACAACGACATCGGAAACAAGAAGATCGTCCTAAAAATACCCTCGCCATACACCCGTTGATCCACCAAAAATGCCAGCAAAAAGCCCATCAAAAGGGCCGCGCCCAAAAACAAAATGGTGAAGAAAAATGTGTTAACCAACGAGTTACGGAAAGAAAATTCGGTGAAGTCGGTCATCAGAGCATTGTAGTTTTCCATGCCAATATTGACGCGGGTCACGTCTTCTTGAAACGGCGACGGCGCACCCTTCACTTGCTCGCCCCAGTCGGTCAACGAGTATTGGACGTTTTGCGCGATGAAGCCATACACAAAAATACCCAACAAAATTAAAGACGGTGACAACACCAGCACCGCCATCAGACGATCAGGGTTGGTGATAAGGCCGTCGGCTTCGGCATAGACAATCAGGCGCGTGGCCAACACCAACACCGCCAACACCACAGTCAAGCGCCAGATGGTGGTGGTAGCATTGATGGCCTGCACCTCTAGCAGCGTTTGGCGCACAATGCTTTGCTGGCCGGGCGCGTTTTCGCGGTTAGCATCGGCCGTAATGATGATTTGGCGCACATGAAACACCTCTAAATAGGTGGTGGGCAACACCTCCGCATCGCGGGCAGTGGCGTATTGATCGATGAGATCGCTGCGCCATTGGCCGTTGCTCGCAAATTCCCATGTTGGCGGAATGGCGACCAACACCAAGCCTACCAAAACGGCTGCATTCAGCAAGCGGTCGGACGTGATTTTGATCTTGCGCCAATAAATGGGTTGGGTTTGCAAGCCGCGTGTAAAGTCGTCGGTAATGCCGCCCCAGCGTAAATAGATCCAGCCGCTAATCAATCCCAACATCAGCAGCAAGCCTAATGGATAGAGCAACAGCCACCGATCAAGGCCGCGCAC
>CAZLPC010000453.1:0-2930 GCA_964561305.1 uncultured Anaerolineae bacterium | reverse complement strand
GGCCTGTTCGGTGGCGGGTGGGGCCAAAAACCGCGCCCACAGGTCGTCATAAAGGGCTTTGGTGGCGGGCGACAGCGCCAATGTTAGTTCGGCATTGATCAACATTTCGGGGGTGGGATAGACCGCCGCATCGTTGCGGATGTCGGGATCAATAAAGTCCGTAGCGCGTTCGATAGCTACGGCCCAATAGTTTTCGTTGACGTATTGGCCGGCAATGTCGGGGCGCAACATGAAGTTAATGAACAGTTCGGCGGTGGCTTGGCGTGGGCTGTTGGCGGGGATAACCATGTTTTCTAGCCATAACAATGTGCCTTCTTGTGGAATCACATAGTCAATGGCGGGGTCTAGCTCGCGCCCTACAATTGCATCGTTCGACCAGCCCAATGCAATGGTGATGCGCCCGTTTTCTAGCTCGGTGGCTGATGTAACGGGGTTAATCTCATCCAAGAACAAGGCGCGTGGGCGCAAGTCCATGAGGCGATTAAAGGCGGCTTCTAGCTCGGCGGGGTTGTCGGTGTTGGCCGAATAGCCCAGCGCCCGCAACGTTAGCCCAAAAACGGCGCGTTGGTCGTCCCACAGGCCGGCTTGGCAGTCGGCGGCTTCCCACAGGGCGTTCCAACTGGTGACAGGGCTGCCAAAACGCTCGCTATGCACCACAAGGCCGGTTGTACCCCAGCCATAAGGGATGCTATAGCGGTTGCCGGGGTCAAAAACCAAATCACGGAAATTAATGGCGACATTGCGAAGATTGGGGATGTTGCTAAGGTTAAGCGGGGCCCACAACCCACTGGCGGCTGTTTCGCCCACTAGCTCGCTGCCCATAAACACCACGTCATACACTTGGCCAGCTTGCACGTTGCTCGCGGCTTCTTCATAGCTGATAAACGGAACCAGCGAAACCGTTGTGCCATACTCGGCGTGAAACGCATCTAGGATGGATTGAGATATGCCTTCCTCCCACGTATAAACAACCAGTTCGGTGGCGCGGGGCAGGGCGGTGGGTTCGGTTGCATCGTCCGAGCCATTAGCACACCCCGTTATGATGACTAGACCAACAACGGCGGCCATGCCTAGCATAAACAGTTGATGTTTCAAAAGTAACCCCCTTTTGCTAACCCCTTTTGTATGGATGAGATCATTCTACCATGCTCTTAAAACAGGGCAAAATAAGATTTGGTTGACCACACATTGCCTTAAAAAAGACGGCGCTGTGGCTTGGCAGGGGTCTTGTATATTAATCTTACGTTTTCCTGACAAATTTCACAAATCTAAGCAAGGCGGTGTATAATGTGCCCCTGATGTGTAGCGATAGGAGAAAAAACATGGCGACGTGGGTGGCACATTTTCGGCTAGCAGAGGGTTTGCTGGCGCGTGGTTTTGCGCTTGATCGGCAGGCCTTTTTGGTGGGCAACATTGCGCCCGATTCTGGCATTATGACGGCTGACAAAACGGGCTATGAACCCCCAACGAGATGTGCAAATAACCCGCGATTTTGCCGAAAAATTTTATGCCGAGCAAGTGGCGCGATACAAGCTGGACGCGTCGGAATACGCTTTTCGGTTGGGCTATTATTGCCATCTTATCACCGATCAGTTATGGCGCGTCAATATATGGCGGCCCAAAAAGCAACTGACGCTGTACCGCGAACCACTGTCTAAAGACCCGCAATTTGTATGGGAAATTAAGAAAGACTGGTACGGCCTCGACTTTCTGTATTTGCAAGAAAACCCCGACAGCATTTTTTTCACTGACTTTGTACAGATTGACACCGCGCCCGACTATCTGCCGACCATTTTTCCGACGGGGGCGTTTACGCGGCGCGTGCAAGAAACCAAAGATTTCTATCTGCACTCGCCCGAGTGGGACTTGGATCGCCCCTATGTCTACCTGAATCGGGCCGAATGGGATGATTTTATTGAGCAGACGTTGGTGGCCTTGGTGGCGGCCTTGCGCGAGAAAGGCGTGGCCCTTAGCGCTGCCCACAAATAAACAGCTTGCATCGCCTAAAAAAATGGCCCACGTCTGTCAGAATTGAATAGCTATGCGTGGGCCATTTTTTTGTATAATAGCCCATAGACTCATCAAACGGTTAGCCAACAAACAGCTATTTCAATACCCATACTTGTATCAGGAAGGATACTTAAGATGCCGATTTATGTGGGTTGGATGATTCCAGACCATGTTTTTTTGACGTATATTTGGGGCGAGACAACCTTTGCCGACTTTATAGACGCTGTAGCGCCGGGGGCGGCGCTGGTGCAAAGTGTAGCGGGACACAACGTGCATAACTGGATTGATGCGCGATATTTAACCCGCTATCCGCACGATTTTAAAACATTGGCGGGCAAGGTCTCTATTTTTGATGAGCCAAACTTGGGCGAAATGATCCTTATTTCTGATAACACAATGTTGCGCTATATTGGCAAGTTTACATCGCTGATGCGCCGCCAAACTGTGCAGGCTTGTCGCTCGGTTGAAGATGGCTTGCGCTATCTTATTGAGCTTGATCCCAATATCCCCTTGTTGTCGCCGGATGAGTATGAGACGCTACTGGTGTCGGCCCGCGCTGCCGCACCCCAGCAGCCCTAGCAGTAGACGGGCGCAGCCAGCGTGCGCCCGTGGGATTTTTCACAAATTGATGGCGAGACGGGTTTTAGGGGGCGGCGGTGGCGGCGGTTAAATCGGTGAACAGGCTGTCGGGGTCGTCTATGCTATCCCAACTGCTGGTGTCATAGCCCAAGTTGCGGCAGGCCACTTGCGGCTGATGCACGACCAAAGCCCGATCTGACAAGTCGCGGAAGGGGATCGTAATTTGGCCCAACACCTCAAAATTTAGGCGACCCGTGCTACAGTTTAGACGCTGGTCTACCACACGCCCGAGCTTATAAATGCCGTTATCGGTAACATACCACGCGCCATAGTCTATGGGT
>CAZLPC010000452.1:0-2937 GCA_964561305.1 uncultured Anaerolineae bacterium | reverse complement strand
TGTTCAGCGATGCGCTCGGCTGCCGGCCACATGGTTTGTAGATCAACACCCCATCCATGCAAAAATAATATAGGGGGGCCGCTGCCTACAATGGCGACACTGGTTTCTAAATCGGCAATAATCAGGCGTTGGGTGGGAATGGTGGTCATCTCGGCTATTGCTCAATTACTTCAAACTGTGCGCCCACACCCGCTAATTTTGCGCGGATGCCTTGAAAAGCCCAGTCCACTTGTTGGGCATTGTCAATTGTGCTTTCGCCTTCGGCACACAAAGCTGCCGCCAGCAGGGCCAGCCCAACGCGCACATCCGGCGAGTCCATATATTCACCGCGCAAGGGCCGTTTGCCAAACACCACGGCCCGATGCGGGTCGGCTAAAACAATTTGTGCGCCCATGCTTTTCAGCTTATCCACAAACAATAGCCGATCATTGAACAGCTTTTCATGAATAAGTACCGAGCCACGTATCTGTGTGGCCAAAACAGTAGTAATGGCTACTAGATCAGATGGAAAACCGGGCCATGGATTGGTGTCTATGGTCAAATTCGCTTCACCCAATGGACGCACCACCCGCAAAGGTTGGGCATCGGGGATATGCAGGGATTGCAAATCGTTATTGGGCATGGCTTCTAAATAATAGTCTATCCCTAACTGACTAAACACCTTTAAGATCATCTGTAAATCGGCAGGGTCAGTGTTATGAATACTCAAGCGCCCGGTGGTTATGGCAGACATAATGGCCACGCTAGCAATCTCAATATGATCATAAGGCAACCGAATGTTCGCGCCCTGTGCTTCGTCTTGCCAACCTTCAATTATCACTAAATTTGAGCCAACGCCTTCAATTTTCGCACCCATTTGTATCAATTGGTGTTGTAATATGCGAACGTGAGGCTCTGATGCAGTATTGCGAATGGTAGTTTTTTGGCCCAGCGCCGCCGCCAACATACACACCAATGCTGTGGTAGTGACGCTAGGGTGTAGCAAAATAATATCGCGCTGTTGCCAACGTTCGGCGCTTAGTTCAAAAATTGTGCCGCTTTGCTTAATATCAATGCCCAAATCGCGTAGCGCCACTAATTGGGTATGAAGGCGGCTTAGGGGGCGCGACCATTCTAGGCGGGCGTGTTGACGACGGGCCAAAATAGGCGCAAGAAACAATACACTGGCATTAAGTTGTTGGGTTTGAACATCGGTAATGAGACGACCACTAAGGTGTGATGTTTCAATGTGTAATGTGTCATCAGTGGTTGTGCTAATCACAGCCCCCACTGCTTGGGCAATAGCACATATCATCTGAGTGCTAAGGGTGTTAGGGAACGGTGCAAGTGTGCTAGGGGCAGGGCTTAACATGGATGCAACTAATGTAGCAAGTGCTGCATTGCTGTTGCCTGATGGATAATAGTCTCCCCGTAAAGTCGGCTGGCCCTTAACCAGTAGTCGCATAGTGTACCCTTCGTCACAATCAGCCAATATCGCCGTGATTATGCCTAGCCATACGCACAGCGTCAAGCAACGGATTGTTGACGATTGGACAAGTCTTACGTTGACAGCTCTTTAATAGGCCGATACACTGTCGCACCAAGTAACTGATGTTGAATTGTATGGAGCGATCATGAGTATTGCTTACGAAAATATAGATGAAGCCGATCTGATTTCGCTAGCTATTGAAGGCGACAAGCAAGCCTTTGGCGAGTTGTATCAGCGTTATGTCGAGCGCATCTACAACTATTGCTATTATCGCATTGGCAACGCCCAAGAGGCCGAAGATTTGACAGCGCGTGTTTTTATGCGTGCACTCAGTCACATTAAAAGTTATGACGAGCGTGGTGTGCCGTTTTCGGCATGGCTCTATCGGATCGCTCATAATCTTGTCGCTAACTGGCATCGGGATAACAGTCGGCATAAAGTGATTCCGATTGATGAGTTTATGGTCAGCCGTAATCGCGAAGATGTGCCAGAACTGTTTGCCGAGCAGCAAGAAGAACAAGAACAACTGATGGCGGCAGTACAAAGTCTGCCCCAAGAACGGCAACAGCTGTTGTTCCTGAAATTTGTAGAAAAGCTCTCCAATGCAGAAATTGGCGAGGTTATGGACCGCACCGAAGGTGCAATTAAGTCGCTGTATCATCGTACGCTTTCAACATTACAAGATGAAATGACAGCGCGGGGCGTGGGGCCCATCAGAAATTTGGGGCGGCAACGCAAAACGCGCAACCAATAAGAGCGAAAAGGGATAACCAAATTTTATGACTGATTTTGGCACACTACATAGCGAAAACCTACTCTCGATATATACCGATGCGCTATTGCAAGGACAAGTAGACCTGATGGCCTTCTTGCAAGAGCATGGTATTGCCTTTGACTCCACTTTAGGACGTTTAGTTCGTTTGGCCGAATATCTGTATACCATGATGCCGCATGTTAAGCCGTCGCCAGAATTTGTCGAATCCCTTTATGCCGAATTGGTTGGTTCAGATATGGTTGATTCGAAGGACTGGTTTAGCCAATTTCAATTTGAGCGCCAACTCGAACGTCAGCTAGACCGCTTCCGCCACTTGCCACGCCCTATGCAATTGGCAGCTGGCCTAACTATCACAGCAGGATTCTTCTGGATTGCGTCGCGGGTACGGCGCGAGGGACTGATTTCTGTTGAGAATGACCAACCCGAAATTGAAAAAAGCGCCTAAAATGAAAGTGTAAAGCGCTATAAAATAAATTTTTGACACTAAAAACTATCATAAACCATCACATCGCAAAGTTTAATGTCCTGAGGAAAGTTATCATGCAACAACGTTATGCCAAAATTTCAGGATGGGGGAAGTATGTCCCCGCTAAGGTATTGACCAACCATGAACTTGAGCAAATGGTTGATACCAACGACGAGTGGATTCGGAGCCGCACAGGTATTCAAGAACGCCGTTTGCGTACCGAAAACG
>CAZLPC010000451.1:0-2960 GCA_964561305.1 uncultured Anaerolineae bacterium | reverse complement strand
ACGGAACGTTGGCTAAACGCCTTCGGTACAAATCACCGAGGGCGTTTTTCACAAATTTAATCAGAAAATTACATTTATGTCTCACAATAAATCAGTTGGCTTTGAAAATACTACGCCCTTTTTTCTATAATCGTTTACAAAATATCAGGAGATCATACTGAAATGGTCAATTTTCAACGCTTTATGATAGCAATACTGATAGTCGCAGTGTTGGTGTTGGCTCCTGCTGCGGCTGCTTATGCAAACGTAGAACCTATCGAGGCTCCACAGCTAGTGGTGGCAGAGGAAGAAGAAGGCTCGCAGGGCGCTCCTTTGCTAATCATTATGATTGGCTTGGGCGCGGTTGCGGCTGTCGGTGGCTATTACATCGTCCGCGAGTATGGACTCTCGAAAAACAACAACTAAAGCCGTATATTAAGGTGCATGACACAATGACACAAGCAACGTGGGAAAAATCACCAGAATTAGCCGAACAGCTTTTATCGCGCAAGAAAAGCCAGCGCTGGATTTATACTGTGGCTGGTATGGCGCTGATTGGTGTGGTTGCTTTTTTAGTGATCAACGGCGCAATTCTCGGCTCTAGCTATTATAAAACCGTTGATGAAGTGGTCACCGATCCTGAATTGGTGGGCAAGCAGATTCGCGTGTCGGGCGCAGTATGGCAAAACACGCAAGGTGTAAACGATGTGGAATTTGACAGCAGTACCAATACCCTCACTTTTTGGATTACGCATATCCCCAACGACAACAAAGGCCTGCGCGATGGTGGTGGCTTGGGGCCTGTGCTGGCCAATGCTGTCCGCAACGACGGATTAACACGCCTACAAGTGGTGTATCAAGATGGCGAAATTCCAGAGCTAATTTATGGTAGCGAACCCACCCAAGCTATTGTGCAAGGACGCATCGGCGACGATGGCATTTTTTATGCCACATCATTACAAACCAAATGCCCCACTAAATACGAAGATAGTAACCCAGATCGTGTGTTGCAAGAATCAAGCTAGGATTTCTCAGGCATACGGTTAAGGATCTGAATGATAATACAAGAGGGGGAAAACTGCTGTGTCACTATCGTAGTAGACCCTCTCTTGTTTATATCGGCAAAAACACGCTTTGTTATATAGAAAGCATAGCAAAACATGATTGCAGAACTTGGACTGGTGACGATAGCAGGCGCTTTCTTCACCGCTATTTTGGCCACCATTGTTGCGTTGGTGGCTGCCTTCAAAACCAGCGCAATCTTAGCCCGCAGCGCCCGCAATTTATTAATTATGACACTGCCTTTGCTAACGTTGGCGTGCCTCTTGCTAATTTGGGGACAGTGGACAGGCGAATATAGTATCGCTTATGTGCATAACGTCTCATCTGATGCCCAGCCCGCTACGCTAAAAATAACGGCGCTGTGGGGCAGCCAAGCCGGATCGTTGTTGTTCTATGGCTGGATGCTCTCTTTGTTTAGTGCGGGGGCCGTTATGCTCAACTGGCGCTATCATCATCATCTAATGGCATGGGTCATTGTGTTTACTAGCGGCACATTAGCTTTTTTTGTGGGCCTTAGCCTCGTCTACGAAAATCCATTCGAGCGTTTTTGGATCGATCCATCTGGCACGCCCAACACTGTCGAACAAGCGGTGTTTCGGCCAGAAGGCAAAGTAGAGGCTTTTCCGTGGCGCACATCTTATATAGATACTAGCCTGCCATCAGAACAGCGCCAACTCACGACCATTAGCATTCATACCACCAGCAAAGCCATTGCCCCCACTATTTTAAACCCCGACATCACTGTGCTTGAGTCGCGGTATGATGGGCAAGGTCTTAATCCACTGTTGCGGCATCCGGGCATGATCATTCATCCGCCCATGCTCTATTTAGGCTTTACAGGTTTTGTGATTCCGTTCGCTTTTGGCATGGCTGCACTTATGATCGGGCAGATGAACGCGGAGTGGATTCGGGCTGTGCGCGGCTGGAGCCTTATCGCATGGATGTTTCTTTCGGTAGGGTTAGTATTGGGCGGGCGCTGGGCTTATGATGTGTTGGGCTGGGGTGGCTATTGGGGCTGGGACCCGGTCGAAAACTCGGCGTTATTGCCATGGTTAACGGGCACAGCCTTTTTACACAGCGTCATGATTCAAGAAAAACGCGGAATGCTGAAGGGCTGGAACATGGCCATGATCATCACCACCTATATGTTGGTGCTGTTTGGTACAGTTGCCACACGCACAGGCTTATTAAGCAGTGTGCATACCTTCGCCCAAAGCCCACTCGCTGTTCCTATGGGGGCATTTTTAGGTGGCTCACTCTTGTTTAGTGCTGCACTGTTTGTGTGGCGCGGCCAACAAGGTTACTTTAAAGGCGATCATGAAATTGAAGGTGTGTTAAGCCGCGAGAGCATGTTCTTACTCAATAACTGGCTATTTTTGGCGCTGACCATCGTCATTTTCTTTGGCACATGGGCCGAAAAGATCACCGATGTATTGGTAGGCTTGGGCCTGCGCGAATCTGTGATTACACTAGGACGCGGCTATTATGAGCCACCTGTAGCGGTATTATTTTTGCTGCTCTATATTTTGATGGGTGTTGCGCCGTTGGTGGCATGGCGGCGGGCCACACTTCAGCGCGTGGGCAAATCGCTGCGCTGGCCAGCGCTGGGCATGGTGGTGGTGATGGTGGCGTTGCCACTGCTTGGCATTTTGACAATTGGTGCGGTGATTGGGTTTGGCATCATTGTATTTGCGGGTTTGGCCACCTTACTCGAAATTTATAAGGGCGCAAATGCCCGTCACAAAGCCCATGCCGAGCCTTATCCTGTTGCCATTATGCGCCTTGTGCAACGCGACCGACGACGTTATGGCGGTTATATGATTCATTTTGGCGTGGTCATAATGGGCATAGGCATCATTGCCAGCACAGTTTTTCAAGATGTGCGCCAACAAACGCTGCAACCCGGCGACGCGCTTGAT
>CAZLPC010000450.1:0-2979 GCA_964561305.1 uncultured Anaerolineae bacterium | reverse complement strand
CGCCCGCCTCCTGCGCCTCGTCGCGCAGCTCGGGGCCGGCCCCCGCAACGCCGCATAACCACGCTCTCTAGCCCATGTTTCGGCGGTGGCAAGCAAGCTGGCAGCAATAGCGGAATCGTCCTCAAACTCGAATGCGCCAAACCATGCGATGTTTTCGCCCCATCTTTCGTTGTGCCGATGATTGACAAAGGCCGCAATTGTGCCCACGGGCTTGTCATTTTGCCATGCGATAAAATAATCGCCTTCCATATAATCCCATGCGGGTTCTTTACTTTGATCGAGCAATTTGCGACGGATGGATTTTAGGGGCGGAACCCAATAAGGCGAATTTTTATAGAGATGGTAGGGATACTCAAAAAAAATTTGATGGTCGGCCCGGGTCTCTACTTTACGCACAACAATTGATGACATACCAATAATGCCCTTTATAAAATGGGGATAAGATTATCCCCGATTATACAAAACTTAGCAGCCCAACTATTTAAGCATTTAACAAACGCGCCAAAATTGCTTTTTGGGCGTGCAGACGGTTGTGTGCCTGTTGGAAAATGCGCGAGTGAGGGCCATCGGCTACGCCATCAGTAATTTCTTCGCCCCGATGCGCTGGTAAGCAATGCAACACAATCGCATGGCGTGGTGCGCTGGCCACCAAGGCTTCATTGACTTGATAAGCTGGGAAAATTTGGCGACGTTGTTCGGCCTCGGTCTCTTGGCCCATGCTTGTCCATGTATCGGTATAAATCACATCGGCATTGGCCACTGCGCCTTCGGGCGTTTCTTCTACATCATAGCAATCTAAATAGGATGCGTCTTGGGCAAGGCGAATCGTCGCATCATCAAGGGCATATTCTTTTGGCCCACAAAAAATAAGCTGAAAGCCAAACTTGGCCGCCGCAAACAATAAAGAACGTGTGACATTGTTGCCATCGCCCAAATAGGCTACCTTTAAACCCTCTAGGCGATCACCGAATTCTTCCCGAATGGTCAGGACATCGGCCAAAACTTGGCAAGGATGGTTATAATCGCTGAGGCCATTAATCACCGGAACTGATGACCACTGCGCTAGCTCTAGTACATGCTCATGATCGAATACCCGCGCCATAACCCCTGATACATACCCACTGAGCACCCGCGAAATATCGGCAATAGATTCGCGCATTCCTAAACCAATTTCGTTGGGGCCAATATAGATCGCTTGTCCACCAAGTTGTTGCATCCCCATCTGAAAACTAACCCGCGTCCGCAATGAGGGTTTTTGGAAGACCATCGCTAATGATTTACCGTGTAGCACAGGACGATTGCCGCCGGTTTGATGCTCGCGCTTCAAAAAAATTGCTTCTTCTATCAGTTGTTTCAAATCGGCGCTAGACCAATCGAGTAAACTCAAAAAATGTTGCATAGTAATCTGCTATCCTCTGAATTTGCAGTCAAAATAGGCCTTCTATTTTAACCTAAAGCACGCCTCAAGACAGCATGGTGTTATGACAAAAAAATAACGCGCCATCTATATTATTTAAATGGCACGTTTGGCGCTCTGGATGGAGGCTAACGAGAGAAACACATTTAATCACCTGTTGGAGACATGAAATAAAGGCTGCTATCGCCCTCGGCGGCCCAGCCCGTGCGGCCATCGGCTACGCGCACTTGCCACCATGTATAGCTGCCCTGACACTGTGGGCCGCCCACAATCAAAAACGGGGTATTCACATTAAGCGTAAATTGATATTCGCCGCCGGGTGTGTCGCGCACACGTAACGATACTTCTGATACTGCATCAAAACCAATGGCAACAAGGCTTTCGGGTGTGGCGGGGCAGTGGGTTACACCTGTGAGATTTAATGGCACAAAAACACTATTCAATGCCAATTCTGTCGTAGGCAAAGAAGCCCATAATAACACTGCCTGAATGCCATCGGGCGCTTGCCAGATCAAGTTGGTTTCAGTGGTGGTGGCGTTAATGTGTTGTATCAAACCGTCAGTGGTACGGGTCAAATAGCCTTGTGGTGTGCCATATACGGCCTCAACTGCTCCATCAAGATTAAGCGTTTGGCGTGTGCCCACCGATAACTCGCGCCAAAAGAAGTTGTCGTTTGCGTCGCGGCTACGAAACAGCACGACATCACCATTCGCTGCAAAACGGGGAGCCGATAAGATTGCGCTAATTTCAGTGAAAATCGTCTGGTCATCAAGGCCCAACGCATTGTTGGCAGTAATCAAGCCATCGGTAGCAATGGGAACATTGGCATCTACATAAGCTAAAATAACAGCGCGGCTAGCAGGCTCAATATCCACTTGAGTAGCGGTATAAGAGCTAGTAGCGACAAAATTACGGTTTGGCTGCCAACGCAAGGCCGGATAGGTGGGGTCTGCACCTGCGCCAAACGGAATCAGTTGCAGATGCACCTCGTCGTCACCATAATAGACCAAACGCGGAAACACCACACCCAGCCGATCAAAGGGTTGGCCCAAGCCTGTTACAAGGGCACTGCGCCCTTCTAGCTGATAGAGCGCATTGCCCGTCGCCAATTCAAAAATGACGACGCGCCATGTGGGGTTTACAAAGTCAGTACTAGATAAACCTACGGCCACATAGCGATTGGTCTCGTCTACAATAAACGGTATGCCCGTAACTATCGAATTGTCATATCCATAGCCCAAATAGACGGCCTCGGTGGGGCGCAGTGCATGGGTTTGGGTAAAAGCACCTGCTTGCAGGTCATAAAAGCCAATACCATTTACGCCACTATTAAGCGCATTCGACACAATTAAATAACGGCCATCCCGGGAAATGGCAATTTTAGGGCTGTTGTTCACGTTTTCGTTGGGCAGCTTGGGGCGCGGCAACGACAAACGCTCACCGTTAGGATTCAGCAAATACAACGTATCAAGTTGGATAGTGTATATCCACGCCCACCATGGGCTGTTGCCCAACGATTCTTGTACTGATTCAACAATTTCAAAATCATCAGTAGCGCTTGT
>CAZLPC010000449.1:0-2981 GCA_964561305.1 uncultured Anaerolineae bacterium | reverse complement strand
TGCCAGCCAATATACGGAAGACTCACAACGTGACCATATTCGCAACGCCCTTGAACGGTGGTATCGGAAGCAAGCGCGATCTTATTTAACTGAACGCACCGACTTTTGGGCCGACCAAATTGGTGTAACCTATAAGGGTATCAGCATTAAAGGACAACGCACTCGTTGGGGTAGTTGCTCGGTGCAAGGTCATCTCAATTATAATTGGAAGCTGATGATGGCTTTGCCGCCCGCCATAGATTATTTAGTGATTCATGAACTGTGCCATCTTATCGAGATGAATCATTCGCCCGCGTTTTGGGCGGTGGTGGCCTATCACTGCCCCGATTATAGTGTTTGGAAAAATTGGCTGCGCGAAAACGCCTTTCGGCTGCAACTTTAAAACCGCTACTTGTTAAGGAGACCTACTTGAGTATTTTTAACGGGCAACGCCTAACCAATGACGTGCTAAATCTCGACTTTGACGGTATTCGGCGCGGCAGCTATGCCGACCACTACTTTGAAAATGTGCGCTTGCTCTTGGCAGAGCTACAAGCACAGGGCTATACCTATCAAGACCAAGCCATTGGTGATATTGAAGTAGAGGCCCAATGGTTCACACGCCGCAGCCCTTATGCACTGGTGGGCGGCGTGGATGCAGTATTAGAGATTTTGCGCCATTGTTCGGGCTATTTTGATGAAGATGGGGCGTTTATCAATATGCGTCATGCCCTTGAAATTGAAGCCGTGCCAGATGGTGTTTTTGCTCCTTATCATGGCGAACCTGTGGATGTATTGCCAGTGGTGCGGGTGCGGGGCATGTATCGCTATTTTGCCCACCTAGAAACCGTAACGCTGGGCGTTTTGTCGCGCATTAGCCGCATTGCCACCAACACTTATGAATTATTGAAGGTCGCAAAGGGTAAGCCAGTGTTATTCTTTCCGGCCCGCTACGATATCTATCAAACCCAAGCCGCCGATGGCTATGGCTATCATTTGGGGGTGCAACGCTATAACACCGACCACCGCACCAACCTAGCCGCATTCATCAGCACCAATATGCAAGGCGCGTGGTGGGGTGGCAATGGGGGTGGCACAATGCCCCATGCTCTTATTGCGAGTTTTTTGGGCGACACAATCGAGGCTATGTTGCAATTTGCAGCCATTTTGCCACTTGCTACGCCTCGTATTGCCCTTGTGGATTTTGAGAACGATGTCGTGGGTACATCGCTGGGAGTAGCCGAAGCAATGTTTCAGCGATATCTAGCCCTGAAGATGGCTGATGATGACCGCGCCGACTATTTTAAGCTTAATGGGGTACGCATTGATACAGCTAGCAATCTACGGGATCGGTCGGTTGAACCATTGGGCGATGCTGAATTAGATTTGGGTGTAAATCCGCGCCTTATAATTGGGCTGCGCCACGCCCTTAATAACGCATGGCAAACGTGGGATGTGCCCGACGCATGGCAAGCCGAAGCCGAACGCTATTGCCGCCAGATTCAAATTGTGGCAACGGGTGGTTTTTCGGCAGATAAAATTGCATTATTTGAAAAATTAGGCGTTCCAGTAGATGTTTATGGTGTAGGGTCTAGCTTTTTACTAAACGACACCGTGCACAATACCGATTTTACAACCGATATAGTGCGCGTTAAGCGCGAGGGTGAGTGGATACCGATGGCAAAAGTGGGTCGTCGCCCCAACGACAATCCCGATCTCGCCCTTATCCGTTAGTCGGTGGTATAAACAATGTTCAGTCCGGCCTCGGCAAAGGTCGCAAAGGCAGCGTTGGCTATGCTGTCAAAATCAATCGTTGGGTGCGCCACCGATGACATCGCGTCATATAGCACATGCAGTTTGCTGATGCTGTCGGTGTTAAAATAGCGCACCATCGAGGCGACAGTTTCGAGGACACAATGACTTTTGGCCTGCCCTGCCACATAAATCACGTCATAGGTGGCGATCATATCTAAAAATGAGCGATTGATCAGCCCTTGTGGATGCTCTGGCACTTTAACTTCTGGCTCTAACATTGAGTAATGCTCGGTTTTAGGCAGCGATCCTTTGGTCAAAAAGATCGGCTCGGTTTGGCGGGCCGCAGCATGATAGGCAATGGCTTCATACAAAGCCGGCGTTAGTCCATGCCCCGGCGTGCCGATCATGGTGTGATAGGGCCAAATCATGAGGTTTTTTTTGGCTTGATCGGCCAATTTTTGGACATATTCACGAGACCATTCGCTTTCATAGCGTGGTTGCCAAACGCCTAGCTCCACCTGTGCCGCAGAAATTTCGGTGTAGGGTGCGGGCGGGTTGCCTTGTGCATCGGCCCACCATGAGGCATAAAAAATTTGTACTGGCAAATGACTGTCGAGTGATGCGGCAATAGTGGTTAGGGTTGGGGTGTGTTTTAATATCCATTCGATAGTACGACGAGTATCGTCAATGGCTCCCGGTACGCTTAATGCACCGTCCGTATGGATAAAGTCAACCTGCATATCCACCAACAATAGCAAAGTTCGCAGTTGATCACCACTGGCAGGGGCCAAATTGCTACCTAATCCGGCTGAGATAGCGGCGGCAGTATCGGGTATATATAACTGTCCGACCCGCATGGGATCATAAAAATGTGAGGTGGTTGTCATTTACACAATATCCTTGATTGCTAATTGACCAATCTGACCCTAGTATCGCCAAAGCTAATGTGTTTTGTGCCCATTTATACCCATTTCTGGTATGATAGCGCAAGACAAAACCGCCTACCGCTGAATTGAAACGGGATGACGACGATGCAGTTAGTTGAACAATACATCATCGCCAGTAGCGATCCGCGCTGGTCAGTCATCCATGAAGCGGCTTGGTTTTCCAAGAACATCTACAATGCCGCCACCTACCTATGATCAATGCCGATGTCAATGGCGCTTATAACATCCTACGCAAAGTAATCCCGAACGCCTTTGGCAACGGGATAGGGGGTGCAGTAGTTCATCCCGTGCGGGTACAGC
>CAZLPC010000448.1:0-2983 GCA_964561305.1 uncultured Anaerolineae bacterium | reverse complement strand
CCCGCAACGCATCACTGGCGCGTTCATCGCCAATTTTACCCAACAACGACGCAGCCAATCCCCGCACCCGATAGTCGTCGTCTTGCAAAGCAGCTATCAGATCGTTTAGGGCGGCGCTGCCCATTTCTTCAATGCGCTCGCGCGTTTTGTGGACAACGTTATAATACACCTGATAATCGGCATAGCTGTCCATTTTTTGATCAAAGGTGGCGGCCTTACGTAATAGGGCCAAAATATCAGGCGTAGCCATCAAGAACACTACTTTCCTCTGATTGATTGCACAGTTTTATTGTACACAAAATTTAGCGAAATTGATCGTCTGCGTAGAATTTTATGTGTGCAGCTTTTGCAAAGCCAGCCCGCTTCTGAGACTGTTTTACAATCAATTTACACTCCTACAAAACTTCTTCGACAGTTATGGCTGATACTTAAAAACAACACCATTGATAACCATTTATAAAGGAGTAATGAGCCATGACCCGTGTTTTCAAAACGGTAACCATTTGCCTAGCGCTGGTTGCACTGATCTTGACAGGTGTAATGCCTACGTTTGCCAGCCCCAGCCCTCAAACATCGAGTACCTATGTATTGAGCGAGGCCCAAATTAACGCCAGCTATCGCATCAGCAACAGCCGATGGTTGCGCGTTGACAGTAAAGCCATAGACTTGCAGCCCGGCCAGTCGGTGCTAACAGCCACCATCACGCCGCGCAACCGTGCCAGTTATGAAGCGGAGGTGATATTTGTGCCGCGTTTGCAAAACAACAGCGTGGTGTGGGATGTCACCAGTGCAACGGCCAATGGTCGCGTCGCTACTGCCGAGCAATTGCGCCAAATGAATAGCATCTTGGTCTCTAGCTATCGGCGCTATCTCAAAACAACCCATGACCGCATTCAAGTGCGTGCTGTGGAAGTGACCGAGACCGACATTATCTATACCTATACGCGCTAGCCACAGGCCCTGTTGATGATTGCCCCGTTTTGCAAAAAGCGGGGCAATGCTTGTGGGCAGTGGGGTGCTTGTGGTGGTTGGTTTTGGTTGCCCGCAATGAGGCTAGCTCCAGACGTTGCCACGTTATCACATTTTTCATGAAAATCGGAGCAGGGGCTTGCTTCTCAGCTAGCAGAAACGGCCAAAAAAGGGAGTTGAGGCATCCTCAGCTCCACATGAAGATTCAGGCCAACGTATATATCTGGATCAGATTCCCGCAGGTATCATCGAAGATAGCGGCTGTTGTTGTGCCCATGTCGGTTGGCTCCATGCTAAACACTACGCCAAGTGCTTTCAGGCGCTCATATTCGGCTTGCACATTGTCTACATAAAAAGCAGTGAATGGAATGCCGTCGGCTACTAAAGCGGCTTTTAGGGCTTTCATGGCCGGATACTCGGCATTGGGTTCTAGCAATAATTCAACGCCATTGGGGTCTTGGGGCGAAACCACCGTTAGCCAACGGGCATCACCCAACGGAATATCCTGCTTTTTAACAAAGCCCAGCACATCGGTATAAAAACTGAGGGCCTGTTCTTGATTGTGAACTGAAACGCTAGCGAGCATAATACGCATGGTGGTTATCCTTTCAAAGACAATCTACTATTGAATGAAGAGACAATCAACAACACAGCCCAAGGCTTTATTTTGATACCCTTACGAGTTTTTCGGGGGTGATATCTGCTTGTCGTCTGCTTCTCGACGGGCCACTTCATCTGATGCAAGCGGATGCACCTGTGAACGCAGTAGAGCAGTAGCCGCCATACAGTTTAGGGCCCGAAACTGGCGCGGTGAAAGCCCAAACTGCCGCTTGAATGCTTTGCTAAAGGCTGCATGAGAGTCATAGCCTGCGGTCAATGCCACCGCCGTAATATTCACCGCGCCCATCCGCAGTTTGCGCCCAGCACGTAGCATCCGCAGCCGACGAACATAGCTGGCGGCGCTTTCACCTGTATGGGCTGTGAACACACGATGAAAATGCGGAATCGAGAACCCTGCTATTTCTGCCAAAACCTCGCGTCGCAATGGCTCGTCAAGGTGTTGTTGAATATAGGTTTGCACAGCTTCAATGCAATGAAAGTGATGTGGGTGTGTTGTTGTCATCATGCACATAGTATAGTTGCTTTGAACAGTTGTTCGCTATTTCAATTGTATCATCATCTACCGCAACCATTTTTATTGATATATCAGCAAAACATATCTTTTAGTCGAGGTGTTGCCAGCCGCCCAGCCAATAAAGCCCAATCAAAACCAGCATCCCAATAATAGTTAGCATCACTGCTGCATACGGCAAAATAGACCGGCCGCCACGCCGATAGATGCGCCGCAATGCAATGCCGGTCTCGATACAAAGGGGTGCCCACAAGGCACTGACCAGTGTTCCCACCCCAAACCCACGCAAAAAACCATTGCCGCCCACATGCCACGCGACCCACGCACCCACGCCAGCGATCAAAATCAAAAATGCCACGCTAGGAAAAGACGGCTCTACGGTGGCGTTACTGACCACCACTGCCACTGAGAAAGCCGTAATTAATCCAAAATGACCGACCAGCGCAATAGTGATGTTGCCGTCGGCGGCGCTTTTGTCTATGGTGTGCATAAAAAAGAATAGCAGACACAACAACGCCCCCGCCAGATCAGAGCGTTGCTGCACATAAAACACGCTAATCGGGAACAAGACGATAAATGTGGTGGCGATGGTGTCGTTAAAGGGCACAGCACCTATAAAATACCCCATGGCAGGGATAAGCAAGGGTAGCCAAAACAAAACCGTGGTCAGCCAAATACCAATATATTGCAGCTCGCTATCGCCGTGGGTTTGCCGATAGCGATACATGCGATGGGGGTCTGTAAGTGCCCATCCCAGTACCGCTAAATAAGCCGAGGGGTGGCGCGGGTTTAGCTTGGGCAGAGGCGAGACATCGGGCATGGGGCAGGCCTTGTCCTTTGGATAGTTCATCATTCTACCAACAATCGGTGTTCGATAGGCTA
>CAZLPC010000447.1:905-2995 GCA_964561305.1 uncultured Anaerolineae bacterium | reverse complement strand
ATCGATGGGGCCTCCGTCCTCCGTGGCCACCAGGGGCAGTCCGCACGCGGCGGCCTCTAGCGTCACCATGCCTTGCCCCTCGTGGCGCGAGGGCAATACATGAATAGCGGCGCGTTGATAGTGGGCGGGCATTTGCTCGTGCGGGACGGGGCCCAAAAAGCGCACTCTATCCCCCAAGCCCAAGGCGTGGCTTTGGACTGTTAAACGAGCGTGCAGCGGCCCTTCGCCAATGATGTCGAGGGTGACAGTGGGGGGCAGATGGGCTATGGCCGCTAGCAATGTGCCCTGATCTTTAACAGCGATAAGCGAGCCAACGTGAATCAAATGGGGGTTGGGGGTGGGGGTGGGCGCGGCCTGAAACAGCGTCGTGTCTATGCCTAATGGCAGTGTTTGCACGTTTTTGGGAGTATAGGGCATGGTTGCCAACAAGTCGCGCTGATAGTTGCACGCCAGCAGCACCACATCTGCCCCCATAATGGCTTGGCGCACTGTCCAGCGCCCAAAAGCCGACCCTTGCAAGCCATATTGAATGTCGGGAAAATGCACCAATTCGCCACCGATGGCCGTCACCACCACCGGCACGCGCAACAGTGCCCCCGCCCATGCCGCAATTGCGCCAGTTTCATCGGCCCAAGTGGCGTGCAACACATCAAAGGGCTGGCGGCGGTGCAGGGCTAGCAGCGTTTGCAACGCATCGGCCCACAACAGCAAGCGCCGTGCGCGACGCGCCGTATGCCGATAGCCCAGTGGTTGCACCCGCGCCCCAAACACCCGATATTCATCGCGCCCATAGGGATAGCGCAACGCCAAGACGCGCACATCGGCGGTGGCCGCCAGCGCCTTCACCAGATGGTGTTGCACCGGAATAGCGGCATCGGATTCATTGGCGCTAAAACCGGGCAAGATGATACCGATGTTCATAGGTAAAATCACTGTCAAATTCAAATGGATAAAGGTATAGCTGGCGATATGGGTGGGTTTCTATTGATTGAAGGCAGCCCAGTTCGACTATCGATCACCTAGGCCGCTTTAGCGCATTGGCTTATTGCCCATATTCTTGCTTGATCATTTCCACAAGGCTCACCACCATTTCGGGATGTTCATAAGCGTTATCAGGCGTAAGGGGATCGCGCAAGAACGCACGCAAATTACCTGCGCTGTTGCCATCAATCAGATCAAGGTTCTTAAAACCCATTGACCAGCTCGGAAAAGCCCGTTGCTCAATGCTGATACGCTCAATGATTTTCGCGTTCCGGTGGCGCTCATCTTTTTCAATGCGTTGATACGTGGCTTCTACATCAGGTTCTTCGCCCTCTAGCACCTGTACAAAGATGCCGTTTTGAAAGATCAATACACCCGTCACATTATTGGCGGGATTGTTGCGACGGCTGGCTTCCAAAATATCGATCAAATTGATTGGGCTTAGGTTCGGTGGTGCGGCACTAATGTATAGTAGTGAAATGAGTCCCATTTGCTCCTCCTCTGGCGTTTGAGACGATATTACAGACGTAGTACAGCGACAATAAGAATACTCAGCTTTGATGAATGGCGCTGCTAAACAGTCTAAGCTATAGATGAGAATCGGCCAAAGTTTATCCCACAATCGCCCATAAACAGCATCAATCGGCAGTGGCAGACAGCGCTTTTACAAGCAGCACAAGGATAATGGAGCATGAGCGACACACCCAGTGCCGCCCAGTCGTTTTGTTAACGGGCAGTGGGATCGGGAGTCATGTTGAGAATTTCACCAACTGTTGGCCCCGTGTTGGGTGTTTCGGGATCAGGCGTGTCGCCATCGCTACGCGCTGCTTTTTGCGTAATATCTAGGATATGGCGCAAGTCGCGGGCAACGACGTTCAGCGCGTCGCGCAAGGCATTGACAGCGGCGATTTGGGCGGCTTGGGCGTTCACCATCTTTTGCATGGCTTCCAGTGCGCCGGGCACATTCTCGAGGCCGGCTTGGCGCTGCATGGTGGCTAAAAGCTGATCCATTGCGCCGTCCATTTTGCCGAGACCTTGCAGGGCTTTTTCGACAACGCCGGCCCCGTCGCGGGCGATTTGTTGAACCAGTGGATCGGCGGCATTTTTGC
>CAZLPC010000447.1:0-895 GCA_964561305.1 uncultured Anaerolineae bacterium | reverse complement strand
GGCAACGTAGTGGCCTGGTCGAGCGCGGGCACAAGCGGCTTTAAAGGCAGCCGTCGATCCGCCACCACCCAACAAACTGGCGCTAATGTCGCCCAGACGTTCACCATATTTAGAGACGGCCTTCACGGCATCAAAGATTTGGTCGGGCTTCACCTTGCCCTTGCCCCCTAGCTTGGCTGCAATGGCCTTCAGTTCTACGGCATAGTGATCCATCTTCAACATTTGGTCTATGGCAGCAGCAAATAGGGCGGGATCGTCCATCGGATATTTGACCACTTTACCCTCTTGGCGGGTGGCTTCGCGCAGTTTTTCGAGGAGGTCGCGGTCTTTCACAAAGCGTTCTACGCCACCACCGCTTAGATAGCCGCCTTGCTCGGCTGCATTAATCAACGCTTGGTGCTGCGCGATTTGGTCGGCCAGCTTCATTTGCTCGGCCAGATCGGTGGTTTTTTCGAGAGTTTGGTGCAAATCGTCCACAGCAGCCGCCGACCGGCCCACCTGATCTTGGGTCAGGGGTTTATAGGCGGTTTCTGGAATGCCCAATTGCTTCATTTGGCCTTCGATTTGCTCGACCAATTGCTTGCCGGCCTTGCCTTCGGTCCCTTCTTTGGCGGCCATTTGGCGGGCATGATAGAGGCGCTCGGCAAAAATCAGTTCGCGCTCGCGGGCGGCCGCTTGTTTGCTAATGTGGGCCGACACTTCGGGCGGCAGGTTCTTATACAGCGTCAGGCGCACCGGATCGGTGAATAAGTCCATGTCTAGCAGGTGCAACAGGTCATCTTTGCCGCCCACGCCCAAGCGCCCCTTCAAAAATTCCATTGCTTCGAGGCGGTTTTTGCTGGAATAAAGGCCCAAAAACGACATATCGAGGTCGCTGGTGGGCTTGGATGTGCCA
>CAZLPC010000446.1:0-3021 GCA_964561305.1 uncultured Anaerolineae bacterium | reverse complement strand
CTCTCGGTGCATCTTAGCTTACCATATCCTAAACTAGATGCGCTCTGGCAACGGTTGGCCATCCCATTGCCACTTATTTCACGCCAAATGGCATATCAACGTGCTGTTAACAATGTGACAAGACTGCAAAACGCCCTTAAAATTCCTGTTTTGATCGAAAACCAAGCGCATTATCGCCACAGCGCACATGCATATTTAGTAGACCCACATTTCATAAGCGCTGTTTTAGCCAAAACAAACGCATATTTATTATTGGATGTGGGCCATGCCCAAGTGTCGGCGGCCATGTTCCAAAATAAATTATATATAGAGGAACTGCCGCTAGAGCGTGTGATTGAGATGCACGTTCATCGTCCGGGGTTGTATCGGGGGCAACTGCGCGATTTGCATTTGCCGTTAGAAGACGATGATTTGGCCATGCTGCGTCAATTATTGCCGCGCTGCCCACACCTACGGGCCATTACTCTAGAATATTATGGCCCTGCGGTGCGTTTGCAACAGCAATTAGTGGCATTGCGGGATTTATTGGATGATTATTCGGCCGTACCTACTACAATTGGATCACTATAGCGGATGGCTGTACCCCCAAGATCGTAAATTACAACTTCAAAATCATCAACTTCATTGGGTAAAAGCTGGTCTTTGCGGATAAATTGTGTTTCGACGGCCACCACCGCACCTGTATCGTCAAAGACTGCCACAATGACTTTTACACCACGCACCAAGCGCGTCCCACGGTTGATAATTTGCCCACGAATAACCAAATTACCTGTATCGCTAAAATCGGCAGTATGGATTACTTCAAAGTTTTCGGTGGCATAAAAGCTAGGTAGGCTAAAGTCGGCTACGCGGGCTGCGGCATGAAGCTCATAGCGTACTGCCGCCGAGGGCCGCCCGCCTTGAAACCGCAAACGGAAGGGTGCGCGTTCGTCGGGGCGTAAGACATCGGTGGTTAAAATAATAGACTCTTCGCTAAGGCGATTACCACGCGCATCAAACACATACCCTGTAATACGAATGGCCTCTACTGGCATATCTTGATTATTGACGACTAGTCCAGTGATATTGAAGCCACCACCTGTATCTTGCCAATGGAAATAGCCCTCGAAGCCGATATTGCCGCTATAGGTTACACCACCCGCCACCGATCCTTCTTCAATACGCACACTATCGTTAATACGAAAAGTGTTAACGACTGCCGTAAGGGTATCTATGGTGGTTGGGGCTGCGGCGGTTACATCAGCTTCTAGGGCGGCAAAATAGCGCCCACTCGATTGCATAAAGACATTGAGGGCCCGCGACCCAATAATTGGATAATCGCGCACGCCCACCACTCGTCGGCTGCCGTCGGGCTGATCGACTGGTGCTTCGATCATGCGCCAATTGAAATTAGCAAAGTCTTGGGGGGGCAAATAAGCCGTGGTAGTCTGCAAGAAAGCCTCGCGAGTCATAGGTGTGCCTGTATTGACGACATAAATGGTTAGGCGCACCACGCTTTCGTCGTTTTCAAGCGTTGAAAACTCGACCCGTACTCCATTATCATCGGGCAGATTATTAGGTATCCAGCCCGGCGGAATGCGGAGGGTAAACACACCCGATGGATGCGAATAATTATCAAATCCGCTATCGGGCGCAGAAGATGTGGCAACTTGTACAAGGGGTGCGGTGTTATTGTTGGCAGCACACCCAACAAGCGCAAAAATAGCGATAAACGTGATATAGCTCAATAATCGTTTCATAGGCACATTGCTTGACAGCTAAAAATAGTTCGTTATGATGATAAACCGCTTACCAGCATACCATCTTTAAGGAGCATTGGCATGGGGCAGTTAGAGAATCGTGTAGCAGTCGTTACGGGCGGCAGTCGTGGCATTGGGCGGGCTATTGCCCTAGAATTGGCGCGGCACGGGGCCGCAGTAGTGGTCAACTACAATAGCAACGCCGATGCCGCTTATGCTGTTGTATCCGAAATTGAGGCACTAGGCAGCAAAGGGTTAGCGGTGCAGGCCGATGTGTCGGGCCTAGATGCAGCTACAGCGTTGATCAAAGCAGCTATTGATGCGTATGGGCAAATTGATATTTTGGTCAACAATGCTGGCACAACTCGTGATAAACTTATCATGATGATGAAAGAAGAAGATTGGGATGTGGTGCTAGATACCAATCTAAAAAGCGCATGGAATTGTAGCAAGGCTGCTGTGCGCCAAATGGTGCGTCAACGCTATGGCCGCATTATTAATATCACAAGTGTTAGCGGCATTGCGGGCCAAGCCGGCCAAACCAATTATAGCGCCAGCAAAGCCGGTATGATCGGCCTAACCAAAGCCCTAGCTCGTGAAGTTGCCGATCGCTCAGTGACAGTAAATGCTGTTGCGCCCGGTTTTATCCCTACCGACTTAACGTCCGATTTAGGCGAAGATTTGATGACCCAAGTATTAAATGCTATCCCAATGAAGCGTTTAGGCACGGTTGAAGAAGTGGCCCATGCGGTGGTGTTTTTGGCTGACGAACAATCGGCATATATCACGGGGCAAGTGCTGTCAGTGGATGGCGGCTTGGTGATGAGTTAATTTCGACAACAATATAAACTAGAAAAATCTGATATGGCAACCCACGAACACCCCAAAGATACAGTAACTATTGCTGGCGGCGTGCTATTAACTATTGTACGCACAGCTGCTCTGTCGGTCGAAGGTGTCGGCCGCACAACGTCTACCCCCACCCTAGATCGGTGGTTGCGGCGCACTGCCGACGATGGCATTGAAATTGATGTCAGCGATGAAGGTGTGCGCGTCGACGTGTATTTGATCGTAGATGCCAACTATAACCTGCACGAAACCAGCCAACGGGTGCAAAAAGAAATCGCCCGTACTATCAAAGAGTATGCTGGTATGAATGTCCTATCTGTCAATGTTCACATCGAAGATGTTAGCTTCAGTTAAAATCATGAAAAATGAAGTGCGCCGCCATCTTGCCCGCACGGCAACGGTTCTTGCCTTGTATGAACTCGATACAACCGAA